>JBJESY010000271.1:0-11282 GCA_051883035.1 Anaerovoracaceae bacterium
TGATGGTGCACTTCTGACCACAGCCCGTCAGATTATGAACAGCCTGGGCTATGACATGGATGTGGCACCGGAATCTGCGAAAAACGTCATGTATGTGATATTTTCGCTGGATCCGGGCGACGGAACGGAACCGCTGGAAACGGCAGAAACCTCTTTCGAAATGGATGGAATCCGGTATGCGTACCGGACAGCAGGTACCGGTCAGGTGGTACTGCAGGATATTTCCGGCATGCCGGATCAGGATGACGAAAACCACAGCAGCGTGGAGATTGGATGGTGTACGGCGGAAGTCTTCTGGACAGAGGGCGGAGCCGGGAAAGTCATCTGGCTTGACGTGGCTCCGGGACTGGTCTACAGCCTGACCATGGATACGGGAGCATCGGAAGAAGCCCTGACAGAGATGGCTGAAACCCTGTACACACCGGCCCAGGGCGACGTGGGATAAAAGCCGGGAGAATAAATTTTGCTCAGAAAAAAATATATATAGAGGGAGAGAAGAAAATGAAGAAAAAAATGATAACAGTGATGCTGACGACAGCGCTGCTGGTCAGTATGTCGATTCCGACCGCAGCGCCGGCATTGGCAGAGCAGGGCATTCGGGATTACTATTCCTGCAGCGAAAACGGTCAGGCCGAGGATGGAATCCATGCGGGTGACGTGCTGCGTCATGAGGAAAAGCTGATCAATTCCAAAGCAGAGACCAATGTAGGCGGTTTCTATATCGTCAATACCAAGGGCGAGATTCTGGCACCAAACGGCGGCGGAGTGGGCGGAGAGGGCACTCTGTACACCGGTCCTGCCAAGGGACAGAAGGATGCACCGGAATATTACTATGACGATGGACAGTGCTTCTATCCGGATGAATTTCTGGATCTGGGGCAGGAGCTGGTGATTAAAGAAGTCGTTGACACCGATTTCTGGGAAAACTCATCGGATTATGCTACCGGTCTCCGAAAGATCGTCGTGGAGCCGAAGCAGATTGAATTCAAGGTGGTTTACCATTGCAATTCCGTCAAGTGCGAGGAACTTGGCTGCGTGGGCTTCCATACCGATACAGTGACCATGGATCAGCTGGAATCGGAAGGCGCGAAAGACGGTGCAAAGGTCTGGGACGCAGAAGGCATCAAGAGCAAGAACCAGATGTTTAGCGGCTGGAATACGAAGGCGGACGGCACAGGTGACGCACTGGAACCTGGGGATCCGCTGACTGTGGAGCTGCTGCTGACCGCAGACCCGCTGGATATTGTAGACATTTATGCCCAGTGGGAGGATGCAGATGATGTGGTACAGCCGGTGCGTGCTGCGAAGATCGCCGGTGCGAAGGTTTCAGCGAAGAAGGGCGCTGTCACCGTCAAGTGGATCAGAAAGACCAGCCTGAATCTGGACGGCTATGTGATTTACCGCTCCACCAGCAAAAACAGCGGATTTAAGAAACTGGCCGACAAGCCGGCAACCAGATCTTATGTCATCAATAAAAAGAATCTGAAAAAAGGTACGAGATATTATTATAAAGTAAGAGGCTACGTGGAAGTCGGCGGCAAGCGGGTTTACACGAAATACAGCACCACCGTCAGCGTCGTTGCCAGATAGCCAGCTGACCGCCTGACAGGCCGGACAGCTCGCCGGATGGCCGCCGAACGACTGAAAGCCGGGCCGACGGCGGACAGAACAGGCGGACAGAAAAGAACTCCCTGAAACATGGAAACATGAATTTCAGGGAGTTTTCTATTTTTGGAAAGTTTTTTCTATGGAAGTATTTTATACGGAAAGCTTTTACGAAAGCTGCACCGGTGCGATGCCCTCATCCATCATCTGCAGCATGTACGGCACGATCTCAGGGTCAAACTGGGTGCCGGCACCTTTTTCCAGCTCTGCCCGGATGACATCTTCAGGGAGAGCCTTTCTGTAGCAGCGGTCACTTGACATGGCATCATAGGTATCGGCCACACAGATAATCCGCGCGGTAAGCGGGATCTCGTCTTTCTTCTTCTTTTCACAGTATCCGTTTCCGTCAAACCGCTCGTGGTGATAGCGGGCGCCATCTTCAATTCCGTCCAGCGCCGTGAAGTTCTTCAGAATATCACCGCCTACGGTGACGTGATTCTGGATTATATGCCATTCTTCATCCGTCAGTTTCGCCGGTTTGTTGAGGATATGATCCGGCACACCGATCTTTCCGATATCATGGAGAAGCGCAATATAGTAGGTGTTTTCCTGCTCCTGTTCCGACAGACCCATCCGGCGGGCGATTTCACGGGAGTACCAGGCGACCCGCAGAGAATGACCGTTGGTGTAAGGGTCCTTGGCATCGATGGTCTTGGCGAAGGTGGTCATGGACTGATCCACAATCTGCTGATAGGCTTTCTTCTGCTCCTGAATTCTGTTCATCTTTTTCTGCATGATGCGCCGCGTCTGAAGGGCAACCAGAGCAGCGATGGCAAGCACCATCAGAATCCAGAACACCGGTTTTTCCTTCAGAGATTTTTCCTTCTGGACACGGAGACTTGCACTGTGTGCATTTTCAGGATTGTTTGGATCATAGATCCGCAGACGGAAATTGTAGCTGCCGCCCGGAAGGTTGGTATAGCTGACGCTTCCGGTTTTCTGATCTTTCAGAATGATTTCCTCTTCATCAAAACCCTCCAGCTGATATGCAATCTCAAATTCAGAGGTATCTCTGTACGCCAGGGCAGAGAAGGAGATCGTCAGACGCTGTGTATAATCTTCCAGGCTGATTTCCTCCGGGTGATCGAATAACTGCCCGTCCGCCTGCACCGTCTGAATGATGCCGATCGGAATCCGGTTGTCCACACCGCGGAAGTAGAACTGGGAAATTCCGTTTCGCGTGGCCATGAGAAGGCTTCCGTCACTGTCGGTATCATTCCATGTGTTGGCATTGAGGGATCCGGTGAGCCCATGGCTGAATCCGTATAATCTGGAACTGGTTTCTTCGCCGGACAGCAGGGCGGTCTTATCGATTCCGTAAATCCCGCTGTTTTGCAAAATCCACACAGTGCCGTCCCGTTCATATAAATCAAAGATACTGCCTGCACCCTTCTGGAACTGGGTGAGCTTACGGAAGGTCTGGGTATCCCAGTAATACAGGCTGCTTCCTGCACTGACAAAGAAGCCCTTTCCATCCGATTCTGAATCCGGCAGCATACGCAGCACCACGCCTTCTTCCAGCCCCTGATCGAAGCCATAGCAGGTAATTTGGTCGCCGCGTATCCCATAGATACCGCCGCCGTCGCTGCCAAGAAGAAGTTCTCCGTCGTTTCCTTCGGTCATGCAGAGAATCGAAGTATTTTCCATACCATCTTCACTGCCGAAGGAGGCAGTGATGGCACCGTCATGAATCAGGTTGGCACCATTCTGGGTACCTACCGCAATGGTACCGTCGGACAGTTCCAGCAGGGTTCGAACGGAATTGCTGCGCAGCCCCTCGGCTTCACTGTAGCAGGTAATCGCCCCGTTTTTCGGGTCATAACAGACTGCACCGTAGGAAGAGTAGGTGGCAATCCAGACCCGTCCGCTGCTGTCAGGAAGAATGTGCCGTACCCGAATCTGCTGCAGCATGTCAGTCAGCTGATTTTCCTTTTCATTCCAGTTTTTATCGTAAATCCGAATGCCCTGATCGGTACCTACATAATAGCGGTTTTTCAGTCGGGCGATGGTATTGACCGTCAGACCTTCCAGACCGGCCTTTTCATTGGGTGAGGTGAAACATCCGGGCGTATATTTGATGACACCGGAATCGGAGGAGGCAAGCCAGAGGTCTCCTTCATAGTCCCTGGCTGCCCAGTTCACGGATGTGGCTTTTTCCGATTCCGGGAAAACGGTCTGCGTTCCGTCCGCAGAAATCCAGCCGAATCCGCGGAATCCGCAGACCAGAATGTCACCGGTGTCTGTCACGCAGATGCGGTTATGCACTGTAACACCTTCCAGCTGCAGTATCGTGACATCAAAGTCTGCTGCAGTAAAGCCATCGCCTTTTACAGAAAGCTTTGCCAGCACGTTGCTGGAAGTTCCCAGATAAATCTGCCCTTCGTTGTCGCTGGTGACGCAGTAAATCTGCGCATTCGAATCGGAAAAGAACCGATCTGAGGTCACTGTTTCAACCAGCGTTCCGTCTTCCATCACAGCACAGATGCCGCCATCCATGGCACCCCACAGGCGGCCGCGTGTATCTACGCCCAGGCTGTAAACGGTTCTGCCGAGAACATCCGGCGCAGTATATGGCATCAGAACGCCATCACGGATTTCTCCCATACCGGAGCTGGATGCCACATAAATGGTTCCGTCTTCGCCTTCCATGAAGTCCCGGATGCATAGAAAGGAATGATCATCCGGACCTGTAATCTGGGAGACAGAATCATTTTCCAGAAGAAACACACCGGCATCGTTGGTACCGATCCAGAGACGGTTCTGTGAATCTTCATAGAGAGAACGGATGGAGGAGGAGAGCAGAAGCCCTTCCTGACTGTAATTACGGAAGGTGCTTCCGTCATACCGAACCAGACCGCCATAGCTGCCGAACCAGAGATAACCGTCGGCCGTCTGCAGCAGTGTGTTTGCCTCTCCGGTGGGAAGACCGTTCCGGTCGTTATATACAGTTGTAACGTAGGTCTCCTCAGATCCGCTGCCGGCTGCGGCATCTGCCGCTGCAGGCGGCCAGATGGAAAGGAGCAGGCACAGGATGCAGATGGCACCGATGACCTGCATGGCAGGGTGTTTTATTGTGCTGGTTTTTCTCATTGTCGTATCTTTACCCTTTCGATTTTTCGCGAGGTTTTCTTGCACGATTTCTTACATTGTTTCTTATATTATGTTACCTCATGTTACCTCAGTATTATATCACAGATGAAGCGGAGTGTAAATCGTGAGCGGACCAAAGAAGTATGCAAAAAAATACAATACATTTACTGGAAAAAAAGAAAACGAAATAAGTCGAAAGATGGTCTTCTATAAAATGAAAGGATTTTATATATTCCAATACCAATTCGAGAAAGGACGGACTTATACCATGAAATCGATGAAAAAAATCATTGCACTGCTTCTTGTCATGGCAGTTACCCTGACCTTCATTCCGGGGCTTGCGTTTGCAGCGGAATCCGAAGAGGGCTCTGCGAATGACATGACGGAAATCGGCACGACACTCTGGTATCTCTACACCACAGAGGAAACGGACGCACAGCAGAACGGAAATCTGATGACAGTAGGCTGGGACTACATAGGCGGAGGCCTGGATGAATGGAGAAGCGATGAGATCAGCCCGGATTGCCCGTTTGATTACGAAGCTTACTTCCTGACAGCCACAGACAAGGAAAACCAGTACAGAATCGCAGGCGTTGATGACCTGATTGTGAAGGATGCGGAAGGAAATGTGCTGGAAGGCATGGTTTCCAAAGCGGATGACCAGGAATACGGCAAGCTGCGGGTACGCTTCGAAAAGCCAGGAGTTTATACCCTGCAGGTGATTTCGGAGGAAGACGGTGTCAGAACCATTGCAGAAATGGAAATGAAGCAGTGGGACAATGCCGGTTACAGCAGCTATATCAAGAACATGAAGATCACCGGTGTCAAGGCCACGGCAAAGAAAGGCTCCATCACAGTGAAATGGGATGAAAACTGGTACGTGGACGGCTACTGCATTTACCGTTCCACGAAAAAAACCAGCAGCTTTCAGAAAATCGGAACGAAAGCCTGCGATAAAGCTTCTCTGACCACGAAGAGCGGGCTGAAAAAAGGCAAGAGATACTACTTTAAAGTCAGAGGCTATGTGAAACTGAACGGCAAAACGGTCTATACCAAATACAGCAAGACCGTCAGTGCCGTGGCGAAATAAACAGGATTGAATCAATACGGTTCCGAGGCGAACGATGAAGGCGGAGGGGACTGGAGCTTTTCCAGCATCCCTTCCGCTGTTTGTTTATCCGTAATCAGGCTGCTGATGTACCCCTGCCGGGCGGCACTGATGATGGCCGGAATCTTCCGGCTGCCTCCGGCGATGCAGACGACCCGGGGAACCGCCTGCAGATGAGAAGGACCCATACTGGTCAGCATAAACGGTTCCGGAAGCTGCAGCAGGGAGCCATCCTCATAAAACACATGCCCCAGCAGATTGCCGTGGGGCCGGGAAAAGGCTTTGGCCAGGTCGAAGTCCCGGATTGCCAGTGAAAACTCCTCGAAATACGGATAGTCATCGGAAAATGGTCCGCCGATGGACAGAATTACCGTATCCAGACGCCCGCAGGAATGTCGGAAGGCGTCAAACCTGGTCCGGTCCAGAGAGGACATGGTATCCCGGCTGGTCAGAATCGGAAAGTTGTTATAGTGGCAGCTTCCGCAAAATGCCCTGGCGAAGAAATCCGCAATGACGCTGCCCTGCAGATAAGGGTTTTCGCTGCCCGAATAGCCTGCCAGTGAATAAAACTCCATGGAATGATCCGGTTTCCGGCAGGAAAGCTGGGAGGCCACCTGATACATGGTTTTCCCCACGCCAATCCCCACACGGGAGGAAGAAGGCAGCAGCGTTTCCAGATGGCGGGCCGCAAAAAAGTAGAGAGACTGGGACTGGTCTTCCCCCTCACATTCCGACAGAGCCGGCGTCACGAAAACCTCGCGGAGCCCAAGCCGGTGTTCCAGCTCCCGGGCGATGGAATCCGCCGAAGCGCTGTCCGGCGCAGAAATCTGAATTTTCACATAGCCTTCCTCCCGGGCCTGCTTCAGCAGACGGGAAATCTGGGTGCGGTGAATATTTTCTTTATATGCGATCTCCTGTTGGCTCAGGCCGTCGATGTAATAATACTTGGCGATGCGCAGGACGGTCATGGTATCGTAGTTGGGGTTCATGGAGGACCTCTTTCTTTTCTTTCTTTTCTTCGCAAAATCCATTCTCACGGCTATTGTATCACGGCAGGGTGTTCTTTTCTATCCCTTATTCACTTTTTTTCAGCACAAATGTGAAAGTTATCTCTGCGCCGTTGACTTTCTTCTTTCGAAAGACTACCATGGAAGTAAGAAAAAACTGCACGGGGAGGTCACAACTTATGGAAGAAAAACTGTATAAGATCGCAGATCTGGGATCGCCGCTGTTCACCAGCCGATCCTCGGAGGTGTATTACTGGGAGGATTATAACCGGGAAGAGGAAGTCCTGCTGAAACTCTTTCGTCCCGGCGTGGATCAGAAGATGATTGACAGCGAAGAAATCAATACGAAGGAAACCTATGACAAAGGCGTTTCTGCCGTGGCCTGCTATGGACAGGTGCGGGTGGAAGACAGGGACGGCACGGTACGAAGCGGAATCCTTCTGAAAAAAATTCCGGGACAGACCTTGATTGCCAGGGTCATGAAACATCCGGAAACCCTGTTTGCCGCACCGAAGATCATGGCAGAGAGACAGCTGGCACTCCATCAGACCCATACCAGCGTGATCCGCAGCTATAAGGATCTGGTGCGTGAATGCCTGGATGCACCGGTTATGGCGTTTCTGACAGAAAACGAGAGAGAGGAGATTTTGCGAAGACTGGACGCACTTCCGAACGGGGACAGCATTTTGCATCTGGACTACCATCCGGACAACATCATGTCGGACGGGGAACACATCAGCGTCATCGACTATATGACGGCAGCCAGCGGTGCACCGGCAGCGGACGTGGCAGCCACCCTGTATCTGCTGAACGAAGGGGAAATGATTCCGGGACTGAGCCCGGCGGTGGCAGCGGTGATGGAATTCCTGCGGAAAACCATCTGTAAAAAATACCTGAAGCGCTACAAGGCAGCCAGCGGCATGACGGATGAAGAAATCGCGCCATGGCGTCTGCCGTTCCTCATCGTCCGGCTTGGGGTATGGTGCATCGAAAGTGAGATCACCGATCTGCAGCATAAGATCCGGGAGGAGCTGGCGCAGACGGCATAGCCTGCAGGGGGAGAAACCATGAGCAAACTGGAAAAAATCAGAAAGAAAATACAGGAGCTGCCGGGCAGCGAGAACATCGAAGTCACCGAGGAACGGGGATGCATCGTTCTGCGTGGGCAGGCATCCGACTGGAAGACGGTGGTGAAGGCCGGCCAGCTGGCAGTGGATAAGAAAGCATATCTGGGGGTCATCAACGATATCCGTCTGGAAGGATTCGACTACGAGGCGGCAGAAGCCAAAGGAAAGCCTTCCGTTCGTGACAATCTGCTGGAAGGGGTCCGCCCCGATGTGTTGATTATCGGCGGCGGCATCACCGGCTGCAGTGCGGCCAGGGAACTTTCCCGGCGGAATCTTTCGGTTCTGCTGGTGGAAAAGGGATCCGACGTGGCTTCCGGTGCCTCCAAGGCCAACGGCGGCGTGGTTCATGTGGGCATCAACTTCGGGAAGCATTCTCAGAAGCACCACTATAACCAGATCGGAAACGCCATGTACCGGCAGCTTTCAGAGGAACTGGATGTCCCGCTGGAGCAGAAGGGGCAGGTCATGCTCTGCTGCGACAAATGGGAGCGGATTCCGGTGTGGTTTCTGCAGCAGAACGGAAAGCGGCTGGGTATTCCGGGTGTCCGCTATCTGAAGCGGGATCAGCTGCGAGAGGTGGAACCGGAAATTCCCGATTTCATCGACGGCGGCATGTACATGCCCATCGGCGGTATTACGAGTCCCTACGAAATGACCATTGCCCTGGCGGAAAACGCAGTGAAAAACGGGGTTCGAATCGTCTTCGACACGGTGGTGGAGGGCATGGAGCGGGAGCCTGCAGGCCGCAGCGGCGCCTATGGAGACATGGAGCACATCACCTGCGTGAAAACAAACCGGGGCAGAATCTACCCGAAGATCATCGTCAATGCGGCGGGCGTTCATGCCGACGAAATCGCAGAGATGGCCGGTGACCGGACCTTCACCATTCACCCGCGGCGGGGCACGGATATCATCATGGACAAGAAGGCGGGTTATCTGGTAAAGACCAGCATGGCCAAAGCGCCGTTCAGCATCCTGCCTCAGGACAAAGCACAGGTGGGCAGCGGCCCGGCAGGCAGAATCCGGCTGCTGATCAATGCCTTCAACGGCAGCAGCCATACCAAGGGCGTCGGTCTCATCCACTCCATCCACGGCAATATGCTCATCGGTCCCAACGCCATTGAAACGCCGGATCGTGAGGACAGAAATACATACCGCAGCGAGGTGGAAGACATTATCGCCATGCAGCAGAAGCTGTCGCCGGATCTTTCGGCCGGCGATGTAATCGCGTATTTTACCGGTGTGCGTGCACCGACCTATGAAGAGGACTTCGTGGTTCGAAAGGGAATCTTTACAGATAATATTCTGGAGGCGGCAGGAATCCAGTCGCCGGGAGTCACTGCAGCACCTGCCATCGGTGTGGATCTGGCAGACTGGGCATGCCAATACCTGGAAACGGTATGCGGGCAGACGGTGCTGCCGAATCCGGATTTCGACCCGGTGCGGAAAGCCCCGCCGCGGGTGCGTGAGCTTTCTCCGGAGCAGCGGGATGCGCTGATCCGCGAAAATCCGGATTACGGCGTGATCATCTGCCGCTGTGAGGAAATCAGCAAAGGAGAGATTCTGGACGCCCTTCGCAGCGGACTCTGTGTGCCGACAGTGGATGGCATCAAGCGGCGTCTCCGGCCCGGCATGGGCCGGTGCCAGGGGGGCTTCTGCCAGCCGCTGGTGATGGAAATCATCGCAGACTTTCTGGGCGTTCCTCTGTCGGAGGTGCGAAAGAGTACGCCGGAATCGGTGATCACCTATGGGGAAACGAAAGGGGGAAGCGGAGATGCAGTATAAAACAGCAGATGTGGTCGTTCTCGGCGGCGGCCCTGCGGGCCTGGCCGCCGCGATTTCAGCCTGTGAAGCAGGTGCGCAGGTCCTGCTGCTGGAGCGTGAAAAACGGCTCGGCGGCATACTGAAACAGTGCATTCATGACGGGTTCGGACTGATCCGGTTCGGGGAAAAGCTGTCAGGGCCGGAGTATGCCCAGCGGTTTATCGACCGGTTTCATGAATTAGAGATCGAAGCCCTGACGGAAACCTTCGTGACGAAGATCGAAACAATGGAAGCAATCGAAACAGAAGATGCGCAGCAGGACGCTCCGCCGCATCGCTTCCGTCTGACGGCTTCCGGCCGGGACGGCATGATCCTCATTGAGGCAGCAGCTCTGGTGCTGGCCACCGGCTGCAGAGAGCGGACCGCCCGGCAAGTCTCTGTCCACGGAAGCCGGCCGGCCGGCATTTTTACCGCAGGTACGGCGCAGCACCTGATCAACCTGCAGGGGCAGATGCCCACAAAGCGCTGTGTGATCCTGGGCAGCGGCGACATCGGGCTGATCATGGCCCGCAGGCTGACCTTGGAAGGTGCGGAAGTGGTCGGCGTCTATGAAGCGAAGCCGCAGCCATCGGGACTGATTCGGAACATTCATCAGTGCCTCTACGACTTCGATATTCCCTTGTATTTATCCACCACGGTGACCCGAGTCTTCGGCGAGCACCGGGTAGAGGAAGTGGAGGTCTGCAAAGTGGACGAAATGATGCAGCCCATTCCAGGAACCGAAGAACGGATTGCCTGCGACAGCCTGATCCTGTCCGTGGGCCTTATTCCGGAAAACGAGCTGGCAGAAAGCCTGGGGGTACAGATCGACCCGGCCACCCGGGGACCTCTGACAGACGAAGAAAAAATGACCAGTGTGCCAGGCGTCTTCAGCTGCGGCAATGCATACCGGGTCTACGACCTGGTGGACGATGTGTCCACCGACGGCGAGCTGGCCGGCAGGGCAGCCGCTGCCTGGAGTCTCCGCAGCACAAGCATGGACGGAGGGGCCGGAGACTGCGGTGTCGGAGACTGCGGTGCCGGAACCTCTGTCGGAAAGGAGGCGGGGGTATGAAGCGGGAAATCGTATGCATTACCTGTCCCAACAGCTGCGTCATGGAAGTGACGCTGAATGAAGCCGGGCAGGTGACAGACGTCAGCGGAAACAAATGCGTCAGGGGAGTGGATTTTGCGAAGAGTGAAGTGGCGCATCCGGTACGAACCCTGTGTACTACGGTGCGGACCATCTATAAGGACTGTCCGGTGCTGCCGGTGCGGGTAAACGGCAGCGTGCCGAAAGAACGGATCCGGGAGGCCATGACCGCCATCAACCGGATCACCGTAGACCAGCCGGTGGGCATCGGCGACGTGATCCTTCCCGATCTGCTGGGACTGGGCGTGGACGTGATCGCCACCAGTAGCGTGCTGCGAGAATTGTGAATCATTCTATGAAAAAAGCTGCCGTACGAACGGATTGTTCAG
>JBJESY010000272.1:0-2148 GCA_051883035.1 Anaerovoracaceae bacterium
CGAAAGCCATGCGATTCTGCTGTCCTCCCATATCACAACAGACCTGGAAAAGATTGCAGATTACATCGCATTTCTCCACGAAGGGAAACTGGTCTTCTGCCTGCCGAAAGATCAGCTGCTGTACCAGTATGGCATAATCCGGTGCAGCCGCTCGGATTTTGCGAAGATCCGTCCGGAAGACATGGTGGCATGGCGCATGGAAGATTACCAGTGCAGCGTGCTGACGTGCGACCGGCAGGGGGCCGGAAGAAGATATCCGGAGCTGGTCATCGATGCACCGACCATCGACGAAATCATGCTGTTTTATGTGAAAGGAGAGCGGAAATGAAGGGGCTTATTCTAAAAGATATCTGCAATCAGCTGGGGCAGCTGAAGGCGTTCGCCATGATGCTCGTGATTTTTATCGTCTGCTTTGCCACCTCAGCGGAAGGCACGCTGATTATTATGTGTGCGGTGTACGCCACGGTGATGGTCATCAGCAATCTGGCCATGGACGAATCGTGCCAGTGGGATATTTTCGCCCTGACCATGCCGGTGACCCGGCGTCAGCTGGTCCTCGCAAAATATATCGTCGCTATTTTCTATGCGCTGCTGGGGATCGTGGTTGGCACGGTGGCGACGCTGGTGATCCGTCTCTTTGGCTTCGGTTCAGGAGATGCCACCCTCTGGGAGCTGCTGCAGATTTCCCTGATCGGTATCGTCATTGCGGCGATTTTCATCGCCCTGCTGCTGCCGGTGGACTTTAAGTACGGCGTACAGAAGGGACGCCTGGTGCTCTTCGGCGTGGCGGGCTTCATCGGCGGGGGCGGCGTGCTGCTGTCCGGAAAAGAAGACATGCTGGACGGATTTTTCAGCCGGTTCAGCGGCACAGCCGGCGGGCTGTTTTTCGGTGCGCTGACGCTGCTGCTGCTTCTGATCTCCTTCACCATCAGCAGCCGGATCATGGAAAAGAAGGAATTCTGACCGGAACCTCTTCCTTTCAGGATGATTCTGTGATACAATACCTTTGGTCATTGGACCGAAGGTATTTTTTATAGAAATATTTCATGGAAACAGGTAAGGAAAAAAGAATGGGTGAAAATATACTGGAAAAGGTGAAACAGCTGGAAACGTTGTTCAGCAAATATGAAATTACAGGCAGGGAGCTGATGCAGGTCCGCACCCTGGCAGAAAAGATAGAAAAGCAGGAAATGACTGTCTCCGTCATCGGTCAGTTCAAACGGGGAAAGAGCACCCTGGTAAACGGCATTCTGGGGGATAAGGTGATGCCGGTGGGCATCGTGCCGGTGACTGCCGTGGTGACCACCGTGAAGTACGGTGAGGAAAAGACCGCGAGAGTGCATTTTGAGAATGGAGCGGTGGTGACCTGCGGCTTCGATGACATCGGTGGATATATCAATGAGCAGGAAAATCAGGACAACCGTCTCGGCGTTTCCCGGGTGGAGCTTTCGGTGCCGGCGAACTTCCTGAAGACGGGAATCACCCTGGTGGATACGCCGGGCGTGGGCTCGGTTCATCAGAAAAACTCCGATGCGGCATACGCCTTCGTGAAGGAGAGCGATGCGGTGATCTTCCTGCTGTCGGTGGACAGTCCCATCAACCAGATCGAGATTGACTTTCTCGAGAAGACCCGGGCTTTCGCTTCCAAATTCTATTTCGCCGTCAATAAGGCGGACATCGTGGACGAAGAAGATCTGGAGGCCTACCTGACCTACTGCCGCCGGCTCATCGCCAAGCTGATGGAAGTGGACGAAATCCAGCTGTTTGCCGTCAGCGCCAAGAAACAGATCGGCCTCACAGAACTGGAAGAAGCCGTGGAGCGGGACTGCCGGCAGAAGGCGGCGGACATCATACAGGCGTCTGTGCGGCTGAAGCTGCGGGACATCGTCCAGAGTGCGCTGAATCAGATCACCCTGTACCGGACTGCTCTCAGCATGACCGGGGACGAATTCGAAGAGAAGTTCGGTCAGATGCGAAAGACCTTTGCGGCGGTGCAGGAAGAGGCATCGGCCTTCGGGCAGGAGTTTGCCGGAAACGGAGCCATGCTTCAGGCGCAGCTGAACCAGTTCAAGAACCAGCTTTCGGACAAAGTGCAGCAGCTTTTTGGCATCGAGTATCATTATGACCTGCCGGAGGTGGAGCTGGATG
>JBJESY010000273.1:0-11189 GCA_051883035.1 Anaerovoracaceae bacterium
TTCGTTCCTGGAAGAGATCTGCAAAGCGGTCGCCATACCGGTCTATGCCATCGGCGGCATTTCCCCGGAAAACATTGACGCCGTCAGGGCTGCGGGTGCGGCAGGAGCCTGCGTCATGAGCGGACTGATGCGGTGCGAGGATCCGAAGAACTATCTCACATCATTTTCTGTCCGTTGACAATCAGGTGAAACGCAACCTTCAGCACATGAGGAAAGCTGTGTTCTGTATAACCCAGGGCAATCAGAGACTCATCGGCCTTCTGAATATATGCGTTGATTGCTGCATTCTTTCGTACGTCTTCGAATGTAATCTGCATGATTTCACTTCCTTTACCACTTATTGAACACTTTTTCGGCAAAGCCGAGGAAATCCCTTACTTCGATGACTCGACCGTCATCCAGCACTGCCTTTCCGGTGAAGAGACCGAAGACCTGATGCTGGTCGGAGCAGATCAGCTTCACATCGGTGCAGGCTGCCCGATCCATGATCGGAACGAAGTCCATTTCGAACCGGCCGTCATCGCTGGTGAAGGTCCACGGCTGCATGTAATCCTCCGTCTGATCCATGGTCTCCACGGTGAGCCCGCTTTGCCCGCAGCAGCCCCCTCGGGTGGTGAATGTATCTGCCTTGGTCGGGATATGGAAGGTAACCTGATTCAGCTTGTGGGCCTTGCCGTCATAAAAAAGCATATTTTCACTGGCTGCAGAAGTATCCCCGAAGCCATAGCCGATATTAAAGCCGAACGGCACTCCGTCCACCAGGCCGGAAGCACTGCCCCAGTACCAGGTATTTTTATAGGTCCAGACACCTCTGCCCCAGTCCAGAACGCCGAAAGCTTCCCCGGGACGAAACTCGTAAACGCTGCCGTCAAACTCCATCTGGCCGGATGCCGGCATGCAGTTAATTTTCTGATTGTAATAGAACGCCGTTTTCTTTTCCGCAAACGGAGTGCAGATCACCATGGACTCCTGATCGGGATTTTCCAGGCGGATCTCGCCGGAAATCGGTTTGCCGTCGCAGAAGTTTTCCATGTGAAAGCGGAGCAGCCGGTGATCCCCTCGGTGAAGGAATTCCAGACCGTAGTTTTTCTTCGAAACACATAAATCGCCAATGGACGATGAGTTAGGCAAATTGCGCTTTCCCAGGGTCAGAACACCCATGGGACTTGTGGTCTGCTGCCAGCCGGTCCGAAAATCCAGGAGAGAAATGCTGTCCAGACTCATGTAGGAATTATCCGCAATAGTCAGCGCCACCGCATAATCCCTGCAGGTAATCAGATAGTAATCCCACTCTTTAATGCGCAGCGCACCAGCTTTGATGGCACTGCGGTCATAGTCCATGAGAAGCCCCTTCGTGTATCCGGGTTCCGTCAGATGCCCCTGACCGTTCAAAAGGGCATGACGAGTCGTGATTTCGTGCTGCATATTCTCCTCCTTCTGCCGCCCCCCGGCGGCCATTTTTTAAAAGATTCTACTCTAAAGATAACAAATTTTCTCCCATTTGGCAACAGAATGAGGTACAATATTCATGGTGAAGGAGGTTAAGCTTATGTTAAACATCGGTTGTCATCTGACGTCTTCCAAAGGCTATGAAAATATGGGCAGGCAGGCTCTTTCCATACATGCCGGTACGTTTCAGTTTTTTACGCGAAATCCCCGGGGAGGCTCCGCAAAATCCATCGACCCGGAGGATGTTTCCCGGCTCCTGAATATCGCCGGGGAGGCAGGCTTCGGGCGTCTTGTGGCTCATGCACCATATACCCTGAATCCCTGCTCCAAAGAGCAGAAGACCAGGGATTTTGCTTACATGGCCATGGCAGACGACCTGTCCCGCATGGAATATCTGCCGGGCAATTACTATAACTTTCATCCGGGAAGTCATGTGGGTCAGGGAACAGAAACCGGAATCGCACTGATCGCCGGACTCCTGAATGACATATTGAAACCGGAACAGTCCACCACAGTGCTGCTGGAGACCATGGCGGGAAAAGGCAGTGAGGTAGGCGGCAGATTCGAGGAGCTTGCTGCAATCCGGGAGGCGGTGAAACCGGAACTGCGGGGTAAAGTCGGCGTTTGCCTGGACACCTGTCATGTCCATGATGCCGGATATGATATTGTAAACGACCTGGACGGCGTCCTGGAAGAATTCGACCGGATCATCGGTCTTTCCAATCTGAAGGCGCTCCATATCAACGATTCTATGAACCCAAGAGGCGCTCATAAAGACCGCCACGCGAAAATCGGAGAAGGCCATATCGGAACGGATGCCATTGTGCGGGTCATCCGTCATCCTGCACTGCAGGGTCTGCCTTGCATTCTGGAAACACCGCAGGAGGATCTGGAAGGATATGGCGAAGAAATAAATATGCTTAGAAAGAAATATGAGGGGGCAGAATAAAGATGAAAACAGATATTTTAGCCGTTAATCCCGGCTCAACCAGCACGAAGGTGGGCGTCTTCCGCTGTCAGGAGGATGGAAGTCTTTCGGAACTTTTCATGGAGACCATCAACCACAATCCCAATCACTTACTGCAATACGAATCGCTGGAGGCACAGCAGCCTTACCGCCGTGAAGTGATCGAATCGGTATTAAACGATAAAGGGTACGACATGGGAAATCTGCGTGCCGTGGTCGGCAGAGGAGGCCAGCTGCAGGGTCTGAAGAGCGGTGGATACCGGGTGGATCCCAATTTTTGCAGGGATATGATGAGTCCGAAAAATGTGCAGCACGCATCCAACCTGGGTGCACCGCTGGCATACAGTCTGGCAGAACCTCTTGGCATCCCATCGTTCATTTACGATTCGACCAGAGGCTGCGAATTATCCGATGTAGCCAGGGTATCCGGACTGGAGGGACTGGTTCGCTACGGCAACTGCCATGTGCTGAACTCCCGCGCCCAGGCCATCCGCTATGCCCGGTCTGTGGGGAAAGAATATGAGGACATGCACATCATTGTCTGTCATATGGGCGGCGGCATTACAGTCAGCGCCCATGAAGAAGGAAGGATCATCGATGATTCCTCCTACGATGAGGGTCCGATGTCACCGGAACGGACCGGCGGCATTCAGCTGACCACCTGGACCGAGCTGTGCTGCTCCGGGAAATATACCGAAGCGGAACTAAAGAAGATCATCTGCGGCAAGGGAGGACTGTACTCTTACCTGGGCGTGACCGACTGCCGCCAGGTGGAAAAGATGATCGAAGAAGGAAATCAGAGAGCGGCGGTTGTCTACGAAGCCATGGCATATCAGGTGGCCAAATCCATCGCAGCCATGACCATTCCGCTGAAGGGGAAGGTAGACGCCATTCTTCTCACCGGCGGAGCAGCCCATTCGAAGATGCTCACCGGCATGATTCAGGAATATGCCGGCCATCTGGGGAAATTCGTTCTCATGCCTGGCGAAAACGAGCTGGAAGCACTGGCAGAAGGCGCATGGAGAATCCTGGAGGGAAAAGAAAAAGCCAATACATATCAGGGATAAAGGAGAAAAAATAATATGAAAGTCTTATTTGTCAACGCCTGTCTCAGAGGTGAAAAATCCAGAACGCTGGCACTTTGCCGCCATTATCTGGAGGAACTGAAGGCGGTGAAGCCGGAAACAGAGGTTGAGGAGCTGAATCTGGAAGAGATGGAAATCGATGTGCAGAGCGGCAGACTCATTGAAAAGCGGGACGCTTTCCTTCGTGCACAGGATTTCAGCGATCCCATGTTTGATCTGGCGAAACAGCTGATTGCTGCAGACCATATCGTGATCGGTGCGCCATACTGGGATCTGTCATTCCCGGCCCGATTGAAGGTTTATCTGGAGCGGTGTTCTGTGGATAAACTGACATTTGTCTATGACGAAAACGGCATGCCCCATGGCCAGTGCCGTGCGAAGGATCTGACCTATATCACCACAGCGGGCGGATATATCGGGGACATGAATTTCGGATTCGACTATGTGAAAGGGCTCTGCAGCTATCTCTTCGGGGTGAAAAACTTCCACTTCGCTGCAGTAGACGGCATCGACATCATCGGTGTGGATGCAGAAGCGAAAATAGAGGAAGCGAAAGCACGGCTGACAGAAATTGTGAAGGAAATATAAAAGCCGACCGGGGATATTTTGCTCCGCACAACTCATACTAAATGCATGAGTATGAGAGAGTGGATCAGTGAGGACAATTCCATATGGGTGGAGCTTCTGGTGTTTCTGCTGGGCGGGTCGGCGTACGGCATGATGGAGATCCTGTTTCGCGGCTATACCCACTGGACCATGGTGCTGACCGGCGGCGCATGTATTCTGACTCTGTATCTGCTGCTGGGCTGGCTTTCGTCCCTGCCGCTGGTGCTGGGAGCGCTGGCCGGTGCGGTCATCGTGACGGCCTATGAGTTTGCGGTGGGATGCATTGTCAATCTGAAGCTGGGATGGCATGTCTGGGATTATTCGTCCATGGCAGGAAATCTGTTGGGGCAGATCTGTCCATTGTTTACGGCGGCATGGTTTCTGCTGTGTTTTCTGTTTCTGGGGCTGGTGCGGATATTGTCCTGAAGGAATGAATGTGGTATACTATATAGTAAGTTTTTATGCGAAACACACCGGCAAGGAGGGTTACTATGACGGAACAGTTATTTACCAATGACATTATTATAGAGTGGCTTCAGTATTTCGCCAAGAATACGCCTGTGGATCTGGAACAGGTCAAGATGCTGGATATTACCAGAAAGAACAAGAATCTGATCCCGACGGTGGAATCCCACCGGACCACGCTGGCTTTTATGGAAGCCGGGGATCCGGATGTATTCTATCAGATGTGGAATGCGGGTCTGGGAGATTGTGAGGTCTGGTACAACGAGGGCTCTGAACCGGCCGGTGAGATCAAGCATGATACGGTGAGCAACATGATCCACCGGGGCATCAATGCTTCCGCCGGCATGCTGGTGGTCAATCCCAATGCCAGAAATACATATAAGATCGGAATGGATAATCTGAACTTCCGCAAGGGATCGGTCCGCTATGTAGGAAGTGAGATTCGCGCTGTGATTCAGAACAAGATGCAGGTGGGCCGGGAAGAGGATATCTGCATTATCAGCGGGGAGAGCATCGCCATCGAAGCGGCCATGATGGCCAGCGAGGGTTCTGTCATTGCGGTGGAGTACAATAAGAATGACCGGGCTACCATCGAAGAAAACATGGATTATTTCGGTCTGAGAAACATCCGGGTCATTGATCATGTGGATGCGGAAACCATGAAGGACTGTCCGGTACCGTCCCTGGTCTTCCTGGTGGCGTCTGCCAGCATGGAGCAGGAACTGGACTGCTTGCTGAAGATGAATCCGAAGATGCGGGTGGTCATTTATACCCTGGACTTCAAGGTGGCTGCAGGACTTCCGACGCTGCTGGAGAAGTATGGAATCAAGGAAGCGGAAGTGATACAGATCGCCGTTTCCAAACTGAACAGCAAGAATGCTTTCGACCAGCAGCCGGCGCCATGGATCATTTCCGGTCAGCCGGAGGAATAGAAAACAGTCGGAAAACAGAAAGAGAGAAATGGAAAAATGGAATTGAATTATTCGAAGCTGCAGAACGGAAGCGATATTCGCGGTGTGGCGCTGGAAGGCGTTGCGGGAGAGCCGGTGAACCTGGGAAAGGAAGAAACCTTCCGGCTGACCCGGGGCTTCGTTCTGTGGCTTTCTGAAAAAATACATAAATCGCCGACGGAGCTGGTGATTTCGGTGGGTCATGACAGCCGCCTTTCTGCAGGAGAGCTGAAAGAAACCATCGTAAGCACGCTGTCCAATATCGGTGTGCAGGTTTATGACTGCGGTCTGGCATCTACACCGGCCATGTTCATGTCTACGGTCTTCCCGGCATATGGCTGCGACGGCGCAGTCATGATCACGGCAAGTCATCTGCCGTTCAACCGGAACGGTTTCAAGTACTTCGACCGGGAAGGCGGACTGAATAAGGCGGATATCACGCAGATCATCCGGTATGCCCAGTCAGACATCATTCTGGAAGTCATCGGGAATGCTTCCGTACGGGATCAGAAGGATGTGGAAACAAGAGATCTGATCGGCGATTATGCGGAGCATCTGAAAGAAAAGATTATCCGGGAAGTGAACCGGGAAGACGCACCGGAAAAACCGCTGGAGGGTCTGAAGATTGCAGTGGATGCAGGAAACGGTGCAGGCGGATTCTTTGCCGGACGGATTCTGGAGCCGCTGGGTGCAGATGTGTCAGCCAGCCAGTATCTGGAGCCGGACGGACATTTTCCGAATCATGCGCCGAACCCGGAGAACAAGGAAGCCATGGCTTCCATCTGCCGTGCAGTGAAAGAAAGCGGCGCGGATCTGGGGCTGATTTTCGATACGGACGTGGATCGTTCCTCTGCGGTGGATGGAAACGGCAGAGAAATCAACCGAAATGCCATCGTTGCCATGGCGGCAGCACTCATCGCCAGAGAACATCCGGGAACAACGGTAGTGACAGACAGCATCACCTCCGATCAGCTGACCGTATATCTGGAGCAGTGCCTGGGGCTGAAACACCTGCGGTTCAAGCGTGGATATAAGAATGTAATCAATAAGTCCATAGAGCTGAATGAAGCCGGCGTAGACAGCCAGCTGGCTATCGAGACCTCCGGCCATGCAGCATATAAAGAAAACTATTTTCTGGACGACGGCGCCTACCTGGCCACGAAGATCGTCATTAAGGCGGCACAGCTGAAGCAGCAGAGAGCATCTCTGGATGTGATCCTGTCTTCTCTGGAAGAACCGAAAGAAGCGGTTGAGTATCGGTTTCCGATTCTGGCGGAGGAGTTCGGGCCGTATGGCGACCGGGTGCTGGAGGATATGAAAGCCTGGGCAGCGTCAGGCGAAGCGGTCTGCGGAAGCTGCGGCTGTGCTGTAACAATCCAGGTGGTGGAGCCCAACTATGAGGGTGTTCGCCTGAACTTCCGTGGGGAGCCGGATTGCTGCGGCGGTGAAGGTCTGGCGGGCTGGTGCCTGCTGCGGAAGTCGCTGCATGACCCGATCATGCCGCTGAACATCGAAGTGACGAAAGGCGGCTGTGATGATATCCTCAGAATATTGAAGGAATTTCTCCGGCAGTATGACAAGCTGAAGCTGGAAGTGTAAAATATAAAAGGAAAAAGGCAAGAAGTGGGCAGGACGCAGAAATGCAGCCTGCTCCATTTTTTTCGTTCTTCCCTTTTCTGAAGCAAAATGATATACTTGATATACTGAATGAAGAACACGCAAACAGGGAGGTTGAGGCTGTGAAATATCTGTTCTCAGGGGATATACAATACTATAGCGGCAGGAAGCAGAAAAAGAAATATATGAAAAAGGTGCTGGTCATTCTTCTGGTGGTTCTGGTGGTGATGTTTTCCGCAGGATCCTTCCTCATGATCCATGATACCTATCAGCAGATGTTCGGGCGGGCCGACCGGCCGGAACGAACTGTGTATCAGACTTACGAAGACATTGCACAGGATTACAGCCGAACCGAGATCAGCTTCCCTTCCCAGGGAAATACCCTGAAGGGATATCTGTACGGACCGAAAAAGGCACAGGCACTGGTGGTCATCAGCCACGGCATGGGGGACGGTGCAGATGGTTACATAAAAGAAACTGCCTATTTCGCCAAACGGGGATTTAAGGTGCTGGCCTTTGACAATACGGGATGCTATGACAGCGAAGGGGATGGAATCATGGGGCTTTCCCAGTCTGTCATCGATCTGGACGCGGCGCTGACGTATGTGGAGCATAACGAGGAACTGAAAAAACTGCCGGTGCTCCTTTACGGACACAGCTGGGGCGGCTGGGCGGTTACATCTATTCTGCACTACGATCACAACATTACTGCGGCCGTCAGCGTGGCAGGATATAATTCACCGATGGAGATCATCATGGACTGGGTGAAGGACGATATGGGGCTGCTCCGCCATGTGGAATATCCGTATATCTGGATCTATCAGAAAGTGCTCTTCGGTGGTGCGGCCAACCTGTCGGCTGCGGAATGCATCAATGAGACCGATACACCGGTGCTGATCATGCAGGGAACGGGGGACAAGGTGGTAGACTGCGATACCGTTTCCATCATGGCCCATCAGGATGAAATCACCAATCCGAACGTCAGATTTATCCGGTGGAGTGAAGAGGGGCAGAACGGTCATAGTGATCTCTTCCTCGCACCCGAAAATGCAGCCTACCGTCAGGAAGTGGCGGACTCCTGGAACGCACTGCAGGAAGAATACGGCGGCGATGTGCCGGAAGGGGAAGCGGCCCAGTGGTATGCCGGCGTGGATAAGGCCAGAATGTCCAGGCTGGATGAGGTGTTCATGCAGAACGTCTACCAGTTCTTTAAAGAAGCGCTGGAAGAATAGAGAAAAAAACCGGCCTGCGAAGCCGGGCGAAAATATTTTGAAAAGAAATGAAAAAAATGTGACCGAAAACCTTACATATTCGTTTTTCACACAGGAGGGGAACATGAAAATTGTCCGGAGCCATTCCGAAGAGATTGCCCGGCTTTATGACAGCTATGGGGATATGCTGTTCCGTCTTGCCTGTTCGATTTTATTGAACCGGGCGGACGCCGAAGATGCCGTGCAGGACATGTTCATAAAGATCATCGGAAAAGTGCCGGAGTTCGATCAGGAAAGGCAGGAGCGGGCCTGGCTTACCAGAGTGCTGGTGAATCAGTGCCGCGACAGTCTGAAACGCAGAAAGCTTCGAGTTTATACGCCCCTTGACGAGCTGCTGGAAACGACGGGGAAAGAACCGTCCGTTCCCGGCCCGGAAGAGGCAGAGGGCAGCGGTGTGCTGCAGGCGGTTCTCGCTTTAGGGGAAAAGTACAGAGAACCGATTCTCCTTTACTATTTCGAAGGCTTCAGCGTGGAGGAGACGGCTGCGATTCTGGGGATTGGGCAGTCTGCGTTGAAAATGCGGCTGGCTCGCGGACGGGAAATGTTAAAAAAACGAATGGAGGAGGAAGGCTGACATGACAGAAAATGAAAGATTCATGGACGACGACAAACTGAAAAAAGCCGCCGCAGTCTATCAGAGCATACAGGCACCTTCCGATTTGAGAGACCGGGTGCTTCAGGGGGTGGAAAGAGAAAGCGCGTCTGTTCCTGTGCGGAAGCTTTCACGGCGCAAAATCTACAAGCTGGGCACTCTGGCGGCCTGTGTGGCCGTTCTGGCGGTTTCCGTTTCTCTGGGGAATATGGAGGATCAGTTTGCACAGCTGACGCCGGAAAATGTACAAAGCAGCCCGACTGCTGTGTATGAGGTGCCGGATGGTGTGGTTCCGGATGAGGGGGATCCGGATGCAGCGGGCCCGGAAAATGAGACGAGAGCGATGACAGGACAAAAAGATCTGTCGGCTGTTTCAAATCCATCCGTTTCAGATCCGGCAGCTTCGCAGACGTTATCTGCTGCGGAGGGTGAGAAGACGGAAGCGAAAAAAACTGCGGCGAAGCCGGAGGGATTTCAGCCACAGGTTGTCCGCTTCCTGGCAGAAGAAGAAAATCCTGCAGGAGAAAGAAGTCTGGCAAGCGGGAAAGCGGACGGGAATAATGAAGGTATCCCCGTGGGGAAACTGCTGCCGGGCATACTGCGCAGTGAAAAAGCACTGGATGACTGGGAAATCCGGGTTGTTGATGCAGGGGAAGGAACCTGCACTGTGGAAGTATCCGGTGGTGAGAAGACCGCAACGGTGGTGCTGACCAGAGGGGCTGAATCGGAAGAAAGCAGCCAGTGGACCATACAGTCTGCAGAAAACAATTTCAAAGGAGAAGAATAGAAAAAATGAAAAAACTGATTGCACTTTTACTGACGCTTATGCTGATTTTGTCCGGCTTCACGGCCTGCGGCAGCAAGACGGAAGCAGAAACACCGGACGACAATGGAGTGGTAACGGATGATACCGCACAAGACGGTGATGAAGATACAGAGATCGATGAAGATGCTGATACCGAAGAAGGGGAAGAACAGGACACCGATTCTGCAGAGACAGAGGGCAAGGAAGATGAGAAACCGGCAAGCTCCGGCTCTTCAAACAGCAATACCGGCAGCAGCAAGCCGTCCTCCGGCACATCCGGAAACGGCAGTTCCGGTTCATCCTCCGGCAATTCCGGCAGCAGTAAGCCGTCTTCAGGTTCGTCCGGCAGCAGCAACTCCGGATCCTCCGGAAGCAGCAGCTCGAGCAGCAAGCCTTCCAGCGACAAGAAGGATGAAATCAAAGCACCGTCCGGAACGCCGGCTGAAATCATCGATATGATTTACGGCATCAAATCTGTGGATCTGCCGCTGGGAACCATGGATATCGATCTGTCCGATGCGGAAGGTGCAGCCTATAACACCGGCATTACCAGCCTGGATCTGGTAGAATCTGCGGCATCCTCTGAGAGTATGATGGGTTCTCAGGCATACTCCCTGGTTGTGGTAAAAGTAAAAGATAAGAAAAATACCGAGAAGATTGCAAATGAAATGCTGAACGGTATCAACCAGAGCAAGTGGATCTGCGTAACTGCCGATGATCTGCGGGTTGCAGCCACCGATGATGTGGTCGTGCTGATCATGGTAGGAAGCAACTTCAAGGATTCCGTTACTGCGAAAGAGATTACGGATGCGTTCAAGTCCCTCTGCGGCGGCCTGGACATCAGTCTGAAGAAATAACAGAAGGACATACGGATGATATTTTCAAGCGTACCTTTTTTATATTACTTTTTTCCTGTGGTGATACTGTTGACACTGGCAGTATCCCGCAGGCAGCAAGACGGCAGGCGGACCGCCGGCAGGCTGACAAACACCATCCTGCTGCTGGCCAGCCTGTTTTTCTATGGGTATGGAGAGCCGAAGTACCTGCTGCTGATGGTATTTTCCATTCTGTCGGCATGGGCTCTGGGTCTGCTGGTACCAAAGAGCCGTATCGCGTTTCTGGTATCGGTGGGAATCAGCCTGGGCCTTTTGGGCTGGTTTAAGTATGCGGACTTTTTTGTGGAAAGCTTCGCTGCGGCCACCGGCATTCCTCTGGAAACACTGGGGATTGCGCTTCCTATCGGCATCAGCTTCTATACGTTCCAGATTCTGAGCTACACCATCGACCTGCGGCGGGGGAAGATTGCGCCCCAGCGGAATCTGATCCGGTTTTCCATGTATGTGAGCCTGTTCCCACAGCTGATTGCGGGGCCTATTGTAGTC
>JBJESY010000274.1:0-2132 GCA_051883035.1 Anaerovoracaceae bacterium
GATACAAAGTGATTTTCGCGGAATCCGGCCGTTTTTCACTGTCGTTATCATCCCAGGTCTTTTTCGCCGTCAGGGAAACCGGATCCGGTGCAGGCTCCTCCGGATCCGGGATGATGACATCTCCGCCATCCGAAATCTTCGTATTCGTAATGAATGTTGTATTTCCTGTTGTTTCACAGGAAGCCTCATAACCTTCCGGTACGCCGGCTTCCTCTACCGTCCACTTGCTCCAGCGGCTCAAGTTTCCCCAGGTCCAGGTCCACTGGTTCGCTTCATTCAGTATCCGGGTTTCCTGTACCTTGCCGTCTTTCAGCAGGTTTACGGTAACCTGGGACGGACGATCCATTCCATCATCACCGGCCCAGATTTTTCGCACCGTAAGCTGCTGGCCCGTCACCGGCGGAGACGGATAGTCGAAGGCCTCCACTGTGAAAGTCCAGTCCACTTCACCAGCGCAATCTGCGAAATCATTCCCCATGTCTGCCGGTACAGAAAGCTGCGCGTTCAGCTCCATCGACTGATTTTTCCCCAGCTGACCGAGCAAAATTCCCTCTTCCAGCGTTCCTGCTTCTGCAGGGGAACCGCGGAAAATCACGGTTTCTCCGTTTTTCACCGTCAGGGTCAGTTGATTCAGAAACTGCGTCATGGATTCCGTCGTTTCCCCGGCAGCTGCCACATTCTGGCTCAGCGGGTTGGCAGTTTCATCATGGGGCACCGCTTTCAGATAAATCTTGATGAAGTCGCAGTCCGATGCTGTATTGGTCAGGATGATCTTCTGGTTCAGGCTGTCGCCCGGCATAACGCCCTTAAAATTGCTGAACAGATCGGTATCTGTATAACTGCTTCCCGGCTGGAAGTGGAATAAGTCCTGTTTCCCTGTGTAATTCACGGTGGAATCTTCGGCAAATGCGGTGACGGAAAAGCTCAGTACCACTGCCAGGGTCAGGAGAACAGAAAACAGTTTTTTCATTGTCTTTCTCATTTTACCCGTCCTCCTTTAGTTTCCTGAATATGCAGCGACACTGCCTTCTGAAATGGTTACCTTCCATGCTTCACCCACAGCCTGGGCAGGTTTGCTCTGGATGGCTTCTGCCATGACTTCGATGACCTGCCTGCCGCCGTCAACATCCGAATAGGATTCCTGCAATGGAATACTGCGGATCAGGTCGGCCGCAGGCTGTTCTCCCGGTTTCACCGGCAAAGTATAGTAGTAGCAGCCATCGTAGTATACCCAGCCTTCACCCGGTGTAAATTCCGGAATTTCTGCAATTCCGCCGATATGCTGTCCTCCCTCGTTTACCCGGTAGGTTACAAGCTTCACGCGGAGCCATGCATCGATATCTCCGGTATTGGTCACATTCACATTGCTTTTTACGGTTCCATCAAACTCTTCCGTAACTTCACAGCTGACGTGAGACGGGTCAAAGGTATTCGTTATGGCATCGGTCTTCGTACTCATATAGGCAATGGTTCCGCCTGCTGACACAGCGGTCAGAAGGAAGAAGGAAAGAACCAGTGCAGCCGCTTTTCCGTTTTTCTGTTTCCGGCTGTCTTTTTTTCTGAATCTGCTTTTATCCATGTTTCATTTCCTCCTTTCCTCAGTGCGCCGCTCTTTGGAATACGTTCTGCAGAACGTGGCTGAAGCCGTTGAGCCAGTACTGAAGGCTCAGGGTATTGGTACAGGTGATTTCTCCGGTCGGATTCTCCGAAGTGAGAACGGCTGCATTGCCATAGTTCGGCCGAAATCTCCAGCTCCAGTCATCGTCTTCCGTGATGGTGTATCTGCCCACAGGCAGTTCGTAAACGGTCTTGCTGTCGTTTCCTGTGATGGTGATTTCAGAATACTTTACGCCATCCTTATATACATCGAACACATATGGTTCGTCCGCTGCACCATCGATTTTGATGATCGTAAGCTGGCAGGTCCTGACGTGCAGCAGGAATGCCGACTCTGCAGGGACATCGCAGGCCATACCTTCACAGTCGGTATGGATCAATGTAGTATGTTCGCTTACATCGGACTCCCCGATCTTCACCGCTGCGTCCACCGGAACATCCTGCTTGGTATGAATCTTTCCATCCTGTACTTTGGCACTGCCCGGTGTATAATCCAGGCCTAAAAGCGGCGCATT
>JBJESY010000275.1:0-2130 GCA_051883035.1 Anaerovoracaceae bacterium
CATAATAGGCGCCGCCCGGCTGCAGCTTCCATGGGTTCTGTTCCTGCAGGCGCTGGAATCCAGCCGCTTCCAGATCTTTTTTCATCGTCTCGACGACCTGGTAGCTGCAGGCACTTTTTTCTATAAAATCAAGCAATGCTTCTGCATTTTTCTGAAACATCTTCTCCTCCTGTATCTTCGTATCTTCTGTTCTGGCGGTTCTGTTTATTCCGTCAGGTACGCTTTCAGCAGCTCGTACGTATTTTCGATGCCCTGTACATGGGTCCGCTCATATCCGTGGGATGCATAAACCCCCGGCCCGATGACGCTGTGGCGCAGATTGTGGCCTGCTTTCAGGGTCACATCCACGTCGGAAGCATAATGCGGGTATACATCCACCGCAAACTGCAGGCCGTGGGCCTGGGCCAGCTGAATCAGGCGGGTGGTCAGATCATAGTCGTACGGTCCCACCGAGTCCTTGGCACAGATGGAAACCATGGTCTCATCGCACTTCAGACCTTTGCCCACGCAGCCCATATCCACGGAGATCATCTCGCCCACATCCTCCGGAATGTCTGCCGCGCCGCCGTGTCCCACCTCTTCATAAGAAGTAAAATCCAGATAAACTCTGCGTTTCGGCTTCGTGTCGGTTTCATAGAAATAACGTGCCAGCCCCAGCAGGATCCCGCTGCAAAGCTTGTCGTCCAGGAACCGGCTCTTGAGAAATCCGCTTTCGGTCAGCACGGTCCGCGGGTCGCATGTCACGTAATCGCCGTTCATGATGCCTAGATTTTCCACGTCTTCCGCGGTCTTTACCAGCTCATCCAGCACCAGTTCCACCGTATCGAAGGTTCGCAGGGTCTCGCTGTACTTGCCATTGACATGGATGGAAGCGTCAATCAACTGAATGGTGCCGCTGTATTTTCTTCCATCCCGGGTGTGAACCGTACAATTTTCGCACTCCACGTTGTTGGCATTGAGGCCGCCCACATTGGTCAGCATCAGCCGCCCGTCTACTTTGATTTCCCGAACCATGGCCCCAAGTGTGTCGAAATGGGATGCCAGCAGGATTGCATCTCCATCCTGTCCGCTGTCTCCGCCCAGGTCTGCGATCACGCCTTTTTTCTTCGTGATAACCGGACGATAGCCCATTTCTTCCAGCTCTTTCTTCACAAAATCCGCCGCCTCTGCGGTGTATCCCGACGGGCTGGGGATTGCCAGCAGCCGTTTCACGCTGTCTAAAATATATTCTATCATTTTTTTCTCCTCTCCACCTGACCCGCATTTTATGTAATCGTCAGTCTATGGCTATTTTAACATCGCAGGCAGCAATTTACAATATGAACCTGTAACCCTGTGTGCGATTCGGTCAGGTTTCCTGAAAAGGACGAGAGGAAGCGTCACTGCTTCCTCCCGTGAAATTTCATTGCTATTCTATTGTATCAGTTGTATCAGTCGTTTAATACCGCTTCTCTGAATTCTCTCCGGATTTCTGCAAGAAGACGAGGATCATCCAGAATTTCTTTTCCGGTCATTGCCAGCGCACAGACATTTTTCATCAGCGCTTCCTTCGCCGGTTCCCGCAGCGTTGCTTCGCGGAATTCCACTGTATGGGTAGAATACACTTCACCCGGCGCCATAATATTGAAAGATGGATGAATCGTCGGGCACACATGACTTACATTGCCTACATCC
The DNA here is from genome assembly GCA_051883035.1 of Anaerovoracaceae bacterium. Classification (GTDB taxonomy): domain Bacteria; phylum Bacillota; class Clostridia; order Peptostreptococcales; family Anaerovoracaceae; genus RGIG7179. The sequence continues at coordinate 1,675 of JBJESY010000275.1, forward strand.
GTAGAACCGTTCGCCTCTCCGGCCTCCTCAATCTCCGTGATTCCTACACGCTCCAGATTTCTGCACAGACAATCCTGTAATGTATGATTGGTCAGCAGATTGTCGTTTCCCGTTTCAAATTCGCTGATTTCCAGTCTGGCACCTGCTGCAGCCGCACCTGCCTCTGCACAGGCACATACTCTGCGAGCCAGGTCTTTGAGATAGGATTTACTTGTGGCGCGCACATAGAATTCCGCGCAGGCATACTCCGGAATGGTGTTCGCAGCCGTTCCTCCATCCCGGATGATGCCGTGAATCCTCGCCGTCGGTACCACCTGCTGCCGGAGCATGCCGATATTTACGAACGTCGTAATGCAGGCATCCAGTGCATTAATTCCTTTTTCCGGCGCGGCTGCCGCATGAGCGGCCTTCCCGATGAATTCAAACCGGAGTGCTTTCAATGCAACCGAAATCCCG
>JBJESY010000276.1:0-11014 GCA_051883035.1 Anaerovoracaceae bacterium
GAACGGATGCAGTTCTTCCTGCTTTGATTAAAATTTCTTCAGAGCGAAAAGGCAGTTCTGTTTTCTTCGACCCGGAAAGAACCGTGGGAATCATACTTGGAGAAACAGAAGACGGCAAGCGCAGATGGGGCAGCAACCGAACGGATGCTTTTCAGCAGCTGTTTTCGGAAACGGGAATCCATTTTCGGGTTACCGATGTTATCCTCAGTGAGATCTGGGCAAAATTTCGCCTGAATGTTACAAAGAATCTTCCCCAGGCCGTTCTTGGATGCGGCCTGGGTGCTTACGATGACAGTGAACATATCCGCTTCATTATGGAAAAGCTGGGACAGGAAGTTGACTGCATTGCAGCAGCCAAGGGCATCGATATTTCTTTGGCTGCTCCAGGCTCATCTGCAGCAGGAAAACCGTTGAAAACAGCGCGTTTCTCGACGTTGCAGGATCTTGATGCAAAGAGGCATACGGAAATAGATATGTTTTCAGGCGCAGTTGTTTCCATGGGACGGGCACTCTCTGTCCCAACCCCGTATAATGAGATGATGCTGCATCTGATTAAGGCAATCGAAGAAAAAAATGATGGAAAGTTCGAGTACTGAATATTGCAGAGAAAATATCCGCCGGTGGGTAGCCCGGAGGATATTTTTAAAAGAATACTATGGGGTTATGGTAAAGGACTAGAAGTCCATTTCCGCTTTGATTGCTGCAAGCTGTGCCTGCACGCTTTCCGGTGAAGTGGAGCCTTCCGATTTCTTTGCCTTGATGCAGGCGAGGATATCGATATGCTCATACACATCTTCGTCGAAAGCGTCGGAGAACTGCTTCATCTCTTCCAGAGACAGATTCTCCAGATTCTTGCCTTCGCCTATGCAGTAAAGCACCATCCTGCCGATGATCTCATGACAGTCACGGAATGCAAGACCCTTGGAAACCAGATAGTCCGCAGCATCGGTGGCGTTCATGAAGCCGGATTTTGCGGAGGCAGCCATGACGCCCTTTTTCACCGTCATGGTGGACAGCATGGCCTGCATCATATCCAGACAGGCGGTCAGCGTATCGTAGGCGTCGAAAACAGGCTCCTTGTCTTCCTGCATATCCTTGTTATAGGCCAGAGGCAGACTCTTCATCACTGTCAGCAGACCCATCAGATCGCCGTAGACACGGCCGGTCTTACCGCGGATCAGTTCTGCCATATCCGGGTTTTTCTTCTGCGGCATGATGCTGCTTCCGGTGGAGTAGCTGTCGTCCATCTCGATGAAGCCGAAATCCGGACTGCACCAGAGGATCAGCTCCTCACAGAGACGGGACAGGTGCATCATGGCCATGGAGCAGCAGCTGAGGAACTCGATGGCGAAATCCCGGTCGCTGACCGCATCCATGCTGTTGGTGCATAGTTTCGAGAAACCCAGCTCCTCTTTCAGATACTGGCGGTCCGTATTGTATGTGGTACCTGCCAGAGCGCCTGCACCCAGCGGCATGCAGTCCGTCCGCTTCAGACAGTCAGAGAAACGCTCTCTGTCGCGGGCAAACATCTGATAATAGGCAAGCAGATGCTGAGCCAGCAGCACAGGCTGGGCTTTCTGCATGTGGGTGAACCCGGGGAGAACCGTGTCCTGATGCCCACATGCCAGCCTGTACAAAACTTCTAAAAGAGAATAGAGTGCTTTGTCGATGTCTTCAATGAGCTCCTTCTGATACATGCGGAAGTCCAGAGCAACCTGGTCGTTGCGGCTTCTGGCTGTATGGAGCTTTTTGCCGGTTTCACCGATGCGGTGGGTGAGAATCCGTTCCACAAACATGTGGATGTCTTCGTCTTCCGGCTCAAAATCCAGACGTCCGGCTTCCATATCCCAGTAAATCTCTTTCAGATGGGTCACCAGACATTCGGACTCTTCTTCTGTAATAATGCCCTGTTTTCCGAGCATTTTCGCATGGGCTATGCTGCCCAGGATATCCTGTTTCCACATGCGGCCGTCAAAGGATGTGGAGGAATTGAAAGCATTGGCCGCAGGGTTTTCTTCTTTGGCAAATCTGCCGTTCCACATCTTCATTCTTTAAAGTCTCCTCCTTTGAGAATCTTCTTTTCCAGTACATGGCTGTATTTGGAACCGCCCTCCAGCTGCTCTTTCTGGATGGCGCGGATCTTCAGCGGCAGGGAGAACAGATTGATGAATCCCTCTGCGTCGTGCTGGTTGTAAACTTCGTCTGCACTGAAGGTAGCAAATTCTTCGCTGTACAGTGCATAATCGGACTTGCTGGCTACCGGCAGTGCATTACCCTTATATAGCTTCATCTTGACAGTACCGGTCACCTGTTCCTGCGTCTTATCGACGAAAGCACTGATGGCTTCCCGCAGCGGTGTGAACCAGAGTCCGTCGTAAAGCAGCTGTGAGAACTTCTGAGCTACGATATTCTTATACTGCATGGTATCTCTGTCGAGAATCAGACGTTCCAGGTCGGCGTGTGCCGCATAGAGAATGGTGCCGCCCGGGGTTTCATACACACCTCTGGACTTCATGCCGACCAGACGGTTTTCGATGATGTCGATGGTACCGATACCGTTTTTGCTTCCAAGCTCGTTGAGCTTTTCCAGCAGGCTGACGGCGTCCATTTTCTCGCCGTTGAGACCCACAGGAATGCCCTTCTCAAAATCGATCTCCACGTACTCTACTTCATCCGGTGCGTCTTCCGGTTCGCAGGACAGCACATGGATGTCTTTCAGATGCTCGTTCCACGGATTTTCCAGATTGCCGCCTTCGTGACTGATGTGCCAGATGTTTTCGTCTCTGGAGTAGATTTTCTCTACCGTCTGATGAATTGGAATGTTATGTGCCTTCGCGTATTCGATCAGATCTTCTCTGGAATGGAAGTCCCAGCTTCTCCACGGTGCGATGATCTTGATAGCAGGGTTCAGTGCCTTGATGGTGGTTTCGAAACGAACCTGATCGTTGCCCTTGCCGGTGCAGCCGTGACAGATGATGTATGCACCTTCCTGTTCGGCAATTTCCACCAGCTTCTGTGCCATCAGCGGACGAGCCATGGATGTTCCCAGCAGATATGCGTTTTCATAGATGGCGCCTGCCTTTACGGTCGGCCAGATGTAATCCTCTACGAATTCCTTCTGTATGTCCAGTATATATGCCTTGGAAGCGCCCGTTCGGTAGGCCTTCTCCTCAATTTCCTTAAAGTCTTCTTTCTGTCCTGCGTTGCAGCATACAGCGATGACTTCACAGTCATACTGCTCTTTCAGCCAGGTCAGGATGATGGATGTGTCCAGGCCACCGGAATAGGCCAGAACGATTTTTTCTTTTGCCATGTGAATTACCTCCCCATTGTATGTGAATAAATATTTGATATTTTGAATATCTCGTTGAAACATTTGTTATTATACTCGCAAATATTCATAAAATCAAGAGTAAATTTGTGAAAAAACCCTAAAAAACTAAGTATTTTTTCAAGAACATGAATAAATACTCTTGCATATAAAGAAATATGGGAGTATAATCGTTTATCGAGTAAAAATACAAATCTATGCATAAAAATGATATATAAAAGGAGAGAAAGCATGGAAGGGAAAGTCTATCTGGAGGACGGAAGCCTGTTTACGGGAAAGGGCTTCGGTGCGAAAAAGACCTGTGTCGGAGAACTGGTATTCAATACGGCAATGACAGGATATCAGAAAACCCTGACGGATCCATCGTATATGGGACAGGTGATTACAATGACCTGGCCGCTGGCCGGAAATTACGGGATCAACGCAGAGGACAATCAGTCAGATCGGATTTACGCAAGAGGGCTGGTGGTGAAGGAAGTGTGTGACTCGCCATCCAACTACAGATGTGAGAAAACGCTGGATCAGTGGCTGAAAGAAATGGATGTTCCGGGGGTCTGCGGCGTGGATACGAGAAAAATCACGAAAAAGATCCGGCAGGAAGGAACGGTCAAATGCGTCATTACCACCGAGGATCTGAATTTCCGTCAGCTGAAAAAGCTTTGCGAAGAAACGACCCTCAGGACGGACTATATGAAGGAAGCTTCCTGGGCAGCGCCTTCCGATCTGGCAGTATATAAGGAAGAAAATCTGAATGTGGCGGTGCTGGATTTCGGTGCCAAGCGTTCCATTCTGAAAGCACTGGAGGCGTCGGGCTGTAATGTTCATCTTTTCCCTTACGGATTTACTGCGGAAGAGGTTCTGGCATCCAATCCGGATGGCATATTTCTTTCCAACGGACCCGGGGATCCGGAGGCGGCACAGGAAGCGGTGCAAGAGGTCAGAAAGCTGATGGAGGCGGTGCGGCAGGACGGAAAGCCGCTGCCCATGTTCGGCATCTGTATGGGACATCAGATCCTGGCACTGGCCGCTGGGGGAAAAACATACAAACTGAAATACGGTCACCGTGGTGCCAATCACGGGGTTTATAACCGGGAGACAGGCAGAAGCTATATCACTTCTCAGAATCATGGTTATGCGGTGGAGGCAGAAAGCATCATCCTGCGGGATATGGAAGTGACGGAGCTGAACCTGAATGACCGGACAGTGGAGGGAATGCGCCACAGAACCAGACCGATTTTTTCCGTTCAGTATCATCCGGAGGCAAATCCGGGACCGGGGGACAGCCGGCTTCTGTTTGACCAGTTTGTGGAAATGATGAAGAAATGAGGAGGACGCCATGCTGAAAAAGAATATTAAGAAAGTGCTGGTCATCGGTTCCGGCCCCATTATTATCGGGCAGGCTGCCGAGTTTGACTATGCAGGAACCCAGTGCTGCAAGGCTATAAAAGAGGAAGGTATCGAAACGGTGCTCATAAACAGCAATCCGGCCACCATTATGACCGACCAGGGTATAGCGGATCGTGTTTATATCCAACCGCTGACATTTGAGGCAGTAGAAGCAGTTCTGCGGCAGGAAAAACCGGATGGAATCCTGGCAGGATTCGGAGGACAGACCGGTTTGAATCTGGCCATGGAGCTGGAGGCGAAAGGTGTATTGGAAGAGCTGGGCATAGAACTTCTTGGGGTAAATAAAGAAGCAATCGAAAAGGCAGAAGACAGGGAACAGTTCAAGGCGCTCATGAATGAGATCGGCGAACCGATTCCTGCATCCGCCATCGCCACCAATCTGGAGGAGGCAGAAGCATTCGTCAAGCAGGAAGGATTCCCTGTCATCATTCGTCCGGCCTTCACCCTGGGAGGCACAGGAGGCGGCATCGCCCAGGACATGCAGAGCCTGGAAACGCTGGTTCAGCTGGGCATCGAAAAGAGTGCCATCGGGCAGGTCCTCATCGAAAAATCGGTAGCCGGATGGAAGGAAATCGAATATGAAGTCATCCGGGACAGCAAGGACAACTGCATCATCATATGTTCCATGGAAAACCTGGATCCGGTGGGAATCCATACGGGTGACAGCATCGTCGTGGCGCCGACCCAGACACTGGCAGATGCCGAATATCAGATGCTGCGGGATGCTTCTTTAAAGATCATCCGTGCACTGAAAATCGAGGGAGGGTGCAATGTGCAGTTTGCACTGAATCCAAACTCCAGTCAGTATATCGTCATCGAAGTGAATCCGAGGGTGAGCCGGTCTTCTGCACTGGCTTCCAAGGCTGCAGGCTATCCAATCGCCAAGATTGCAGCGAAGATCGCTCTGGGTTACAGTCTGGATGAACTGTCCAACTATATTACAGAAGAATCCAGCGCCCTGTTCGAACCGGTCATGGATTACTGTGTGGTGAAATTTCCGAAATGGCCGTTTGATAAATTCCGGACAGCCAGCAGGAAGCTGGGGACACAGATGAAAGCCACCGGTGAAGTGATGTCTATCTGCCGATCCTTTGAAAGTGCACTGCTGAAGGCGGTTACCTCTCTGGAGGTCCGCTGTGACGGGCTGCGGATTCCATATGTGACAGGGCTGACAACAGATGGACTGAAAGAAAAGCTCATGGCATGCGACGACGAACGGCTCTTCGTGATTGCAGAACTGCTGCGCAGAAAGGTTATGTGTCCGCAGGAACTTCATGAAAAGACAGGGATCGATCTGTGGTTCCTCAGCAGAATCGATAACATTGTGCAGATGGAAAAACGGCTGGAGACGGAAACGATTTCCACCGGCCTGATTGCAGAAGCAGAGGCCCTGGGCTTTACCGACGCGGAGATTATCAGCCTGTCCCGCATCAGTGCCAATGCACTCCATGATCTGAGGACATATTATAATATTCATCCGGTCTATAAAATGGTTGACACCTGTGCCGGAGAGTTTGAGGCCGCCACACCGTATTACTATTCCTGCTATGACGAAGAAGATGAGTCAGTGGCTGACGACAGAGATAAGGTTCTGGTGGTGGGATCCGGCCCGATCCGTATCGGACAGGGAATCGAATTCGACTATTGCTGCGTGCAGGGGGTATGGGCACTCCGGGAACTTGGATATGAGTCGATTATCGTAAATAATAATCCGGAAACGGTAAGCACGGATTTTGATACGGCAGACAAGCTGTATTTCGAAGCACTTCATGTGGACGATATCATGAGCGTCATTCAGAAAGAACGTCCGAAAGGCGTCATCCTGCAGCTGGGCGGACAGACGGCCCTGAATCTGGCGGAGGGCTTATCGGCCAGAGGCATACCTGTATTGGGAACACCGAATAAATATATTGATCTGGCCGAGGATCGGGAAAAATTCTCGGATCTCCTTCATGAAATCGGAATTCCGACCCCGGACGGCGGTGCAATCACGGAAGAAAGCCAGGCCGCTGCCATTGTGGAAAAACTTGGATATCCGCTGATTGTTCGGCCTTCCTTCGTCATCGGCGGCAGGGCCATGCAGGTGGTCTATAATGACGGGGAACTGCAGAAGTATCTGAAAGAAGCGGTTTCTCTTTCTACAGAGCATCCGGTTCTCATCGACAAATACGTAGAGGGCATCGAGTTTGAGGTAGATGCAGTAGGGGACGGAGAGAATCTGCTTGTTCCCGGCGTCATGGAACATATCGAAAGAACCGGTATCCATTCCGGGGACAGCATTTCTGTCTATCCGGCCTATTCGCTGCCGGATGCAGTGGTGGACAAGGCCATCGACTATACGGAGCGCATCGCCCGTGCCCTGCATGTCTGCGGTCTGATGAACGTACAGTATGTATATGACGGAAAAGAAGTCTACGTCATCGAGGTGAATCCGCGGGCTTCCCGTACCGTGCCGATCCTCAGCAAGGTGACCGGTGTGCAGATGGTAAAGGCTGCAACCGCCGTCATGCTGGGGCAGAAGCTTCCGGAACTGGAGTGGGGCACCGGTCTATATCCGAAATCAGGCTTTTACGCCGTAAAGGTTCCGGTCTTCTCCAACGCCAAGCTGACCGATGTGGACGTGGCTCTGGGACCGGAAATGCGGTCCACGGGAGAAGTGCTGGGCATGGATCCGGATCTGGACAAAGCATTGTATAAGGGCTTTCTCGGTGCAGGAACGGAGATCTTTTCCGGCGGCGGTGTGTATGTTTCCCTGCGGGATCATGATAAGACAGAAGAAAACGCCGCAGTCATGGAAGACTGGGCGGCAGAAGGCTTTACCATATACGGTTCTTCAGGAACGTCTGCCTTCCTGAAGGAGCATGGCATTGCCTGTGAAGCAGTCCCGTTTGAGCAGGTGGGGAAAATGATCAGCAAGGAAATTCAGGTGGTGATTAATGTACCGCAGGTAACAAATAACCTGTCGACGGATATGTTCCCGCTTCGCCGCCAGGCCATCGAGCATGGGCTGCCGGTACTGACCTGCATGGACACCGCCAGAGCATATCTGAAGGCTGTAAAGGTGAAAAAGAGCGGAGAAACACTGGAATATCCGCCGATCTTCGGATAAGGATTCCCAGAAGTTTCTGCGGACATGCAGGCTGCTTCAGCGGAACGCCCAGCGTCGGATCAGTATCTGCAGAATGCCTGCAGCCGGCACGGCAGCAATCATACCGGGAAGACCGAAACAATAGCCGAAGATACTGACAGCAAGAAGAACAAACAGGGGATGCAGCCCCGTGGTATTTCCCACAATATGCGGATAAATCAGATCGCCGTCAATCTGCTGGATGAGAAAAAGTCCCAGAATGGCGGCGATTGCTTTCGTCAGCCCCCCGTCGAAGAAGGCCGTGAGAAAAGCAGGCACCATGCCGATGAACGGACCGAAATAGGGAATGATATTGAGGATTCCCATGAGAAGCCCCAGCACCACGGCGAAATCCACCCCGACGACTGCCAATACCACAGAAGACAGGAAGGCTACAATCAGGCTATCCACCAGAGCACCTTTCAGAAAGGCAGTGATGACACTGTTGATCTCATCCATAACTTCACAGATCTGTCCGTGAAGCTTCTGATTCAGCACCATCGAAAGAAACTGATTCCATAAAAGAAGAAAGAATGCCTTGTCTTTCAGCAGATAGACAGACACCATTACGCCGAGAAACAGGCTGACTGCACCGCCGGAAACAGCAGAGAGAAATCCTGTGACAGATTCTGGTGAAAACCGGCTGAATGCCCAGCGCTGCAGGCTGTCTGCAGCATCCTCAGCTGCCATCAGGTCCTCCGGCAGGAACCGACCGGCAAAGGCAGAGGCAGTGTTGTACGCCTCCTCAAAATATGTTCGCACGATTTCTGTCGTTTCTCGGAGATCACCGGTTGGCAGGGCGCCCAGAATCAGCACGATAAAGCCGTAAAGGAAACCGATAACGGCAGAAAAAAAGAAGAGGTAAGTAAGAAGAATGGCCAGTCCTCTGCCCATCCTCTTCTTAAGACATTCCACTGCCGGGTTCAGAAGGTATGCCAGGATCAGACCGATCAACAGCGGGGACAGGGCGGTCAGTACAGGTGAAACCAGCTTCCACAGCCCGGCTCCCAGATCAATAATAAAGTTCTCCATCTTGCTCCGTCCTTTCAGAAATAGTATGCTTGGAATGGAAGAAAAATATGAGTAAAGCTATGAGAACAGCAATATAATAAAACAGGAAAACAATCTGAATTTTTGTCTGAAAAATGTTTTTTTGAGATGGCTCAATCCCTTTAACTGCAACGGTTAAGGGGTTTTTTCATGTATGCAAAAAAGTGCACGTTTTTTGCAAAAAAATGTTTGACTATACTGTATACACGGGTATATGATAGACATAGAAAGTATACATTATACATTCAAAAACATTAAGGAATCCATTCGAAGTGAGATGTGGAGTTTCGAGTGAATCGATAAGCGTAAAGTTGTAACAGCGGTTAGCCCCCAAGAGAGGAAGGGGACCGCAGATGAGGGAGGTAAGCAATTTATGAGAAAAGAATGGGAAGGTTTCGTGCCTGGACGCTGGACTGAACAGATTGACGTGGAAGAATTTATTACATTAAACTACCATCCGTATGATGGTGATGACAGCTTCCTGGCAGGTCCGACTGCAAGAACAACCGAATGTTCCAACAGAGTTAAGGAACTGCTGGTGGAAGAAAGAAAAGCCGGCGGTACTCTGAAGGTTGACGCCAGCAGAATCATGAGAATCAATGCCTTTGAACCAGGCTATATTATTCCTGGTAAGGATGTCATCGTTGGTCTGCAGACAGATGAACCTCTGAAGAGAGGTATCTGCCCGTTCGGCGGTATCAAGATGGTAAGAGAAGAAGTTGCTGAATACGGTGAGAAGCTGCCGGAAGAAATCGACAGAATGTTCGATTATATCACTACACACAATGATGGCGTATTCAAGGCATATTCCAAGGAAATGAAGCAGGTAAGACACCTGGGTTACATCACCGGTCTTCCTGATGCATACGGCAGAGGCAGAATCATCGGCGACTATAGAAGAGCTGCTCTGTACGGTATCGATTACCTGATCGAAGAAAAGGAAAAGGATCACGAACTGATCGCTTCCAGACACGTAATGAACGAAGAAAACATCAGAACCTCTGAAGAAATCTTCAACGAAATCAAGGCTCTGAAGAATATCAAGAAGATGGCAGAAAGCTACGGCTATGACATCTCCGGACCGGCAAAGGACGTAAAGGAAGCAATCCAGTGGACTTACTTCGCATACTTGGCTGGTATCAAGGAAGAAAACGGTGCAGCAATGTCCGTCGGCAGAACTTCCACCTTCATCGACATCTATGCAGAAAGAGACCTGGCAAACGGCGTTTACACTGAAGAACAGATCCAGGAATTCGTAGATGACTATATTCTGAAGCTGAGAGTAGCAAGACACCTGAGAACCAATGAATACAACGAACTGTTCGGCGGAGACCCGATGTGGATCACCGAAGGTATCGGCGGTATGGGTATCGACGGAAGACATAAAGTAACCAAGAACTCCTACAGAGTACTCCAGACTCTGTATAACCTGGGACCTGCACCGGAACCAAACCTGACTGTTCTGTGGTCCAAGGATCTGCCGGAACCGTTCAAGAGATTCTGTGCACAGGTTTCCATCGATACTGACTCCATTCAGTACGAAAACGATGACAAGATGCGTCCGACCTATGGTGAAGACTACTCCATCGCATGCTGCGTATCCGCAATTCAGATGGGTCAGCAGATGCAGTTCTTCGGCGCTCGCTGCAACTTGGCTAAGATCCTGCTGCTGGGCTTAAACGGCGGTATCGACGAAAGAACCGGCGAACACGTTGGTCCGCAGATGGAACCGGTTGGCGATGGTCCGATCGATTACGAAGATGCATGGAAGAGATTCAACATCTATCTGGAATGGCTGTGCGAACTGTATGTAAACATCATGAACATCATTCACTTCATGCATGATAAGTATGACTTCGAAAGCTCCCAGATGGCATTCCTGAACTCCGAAGTAAAGAGACTGATGGCATTCGGTGTAGCCGGCTTCTCCGTAGCAGCTGACTCCCTGTCTGCAATCAAGTACGCAAAGGTATATCCGATCAGAGATGAAAACGGCGTTATCGTTGATTACAGAACCGAAGGCGAATTCCCTAAGTATGGTAACGATGATGACAGAGTAGACGAAATCGCAGTGAAGATTTCCGAAAGAACCATCGAGG
>JBJESY010000277.1:0-2104 GCA_051883035.1 Anaerovoracaceae bacterium
AAAAAGAAAATCGAAGTATTTCAAACGATCCCTCGATTTTTTCTTTCGTATGGTTTTTCTTGCGCCGCAGTTTTTCCCGAAATCGCTTCTAAATGCAGCAGAGGATTGGCATGCCCATATACGCCCCGCCTCCGCAGCACAGATTGCAAAGCATCATATAGCCGCATACCTGCATGCAGTGGTTGCTGTAAGTACCGGTCGGATTTCCGCCGTAGCTGGCACTGCGCTGCTGGTACCGCATTCCGCCTCCCTGCAGCTGATTCAGCAGAGATGCATAATTGAAATTATTTGGTTCGAAGGAGCAGGCGATCTTGGCATGCTCCAGCGCGATGGCATTGTTTCCGATGCGGTAATTGGCAATGGCGCTGTAATAGTACCACGGTCCCCTTCTATCCTGCACCTGTTCCAGTACATTGAGGCCTTCCCGGTAATACCCGTTCTGAATATAGTTCAGCGCAGACCGGAGATACTGCTCATCCTGAGTTTCTGTGCGGGCGCCTGCCTGTCCGTAGCCAGCCTGTCCGAATCCCCAGAAGTCTTCTGCCGCGTCCTGGCCTTTGCCCTGCCGCTGATCCATGATGGTCTTATAGGCCTGCTGGACTTCCTTGAATTTTTCTTCATAGGCATCCTTATTCGGATTGTTGATGTTGGCGTCCGGATGGTACTTTCTGCTCAGCTGCCGGTACGCTTTTTTGATTTCTTCTTCCGAGGCGTCATAGGATACGCCCAATATCTCATAAGGATTCATCCCTGGTTCTGCTCCTTTTCTGTTTCTGCTTTTTTCTTTTCCTTTTCCAGACGTCTGGATTTCACCTGACCGTACCGCACCCACACACCGGAGTACAGGATATTCCGCAGGATCTCCACATTTTCCACCAGCGGCAGCCGTTCAAAGGCATCGGTACACTCACCCATCATCAGCATCATCAGCTGCAGGGCCTGTTCTTCAAAATTCTCATTCCGGCAGATTTCCTTAAACGGATTATAGTCTCCGCTCTTCAGATCCAGCTCGATGTCTTCATAGGCATCCAGCAGGTAAATATATTTTCCCAGATAAAAGCCGATCTTGTATAAATCTTCTTTCCAGAAATCGTCTCTGTATGCGAAGACCTCTGCCATAATCTCTCCGAAGGCCTTGGCCACCTTATCGATGGGCGTATTCTTCGCTCGCTCCGTGATGTAAAGCATATTCAGCTTTTTTTCGATGAAAGCGGCTTTTTCCGGATACTGTGCTTCCACTTTTTTCGCCTTTGGGCGGAGGAGTTTCGCCAGCACCCAGCGGCTCAGCTTCTTCTCGTCATTCCAGTCGTCCACGCATTTATGATATGACAGAAGCACACACATGTCTGCACAGTAATCACTGACCGTGTTGTACCTCTGGCAGTGCTTATGAACCGGATGCATCATACACCGGCAGCAGGTTTCTTCGCTCTCCACGTCATAGAGATCGCTGAGCAGCATGACCAGAAATACCATATCATAATTCAGCATGGATCTTCCGATCAGTCCGTGCCGCCGCTTCAGCGCTTCGCAAAGCCCGCAGTAGTAGCTTCGGTACTGCTCGAAATCCTTTATCTTTAATTCCGGCTTATTGATCATTACATACCCGAACATGTTTCTTATACCCTCCCTGTTCCTATGAAACATTCTAAAATAAAAATGCCCGGAATGTGTGTGCTTTGTGTGAATAATTCTGTTGTTTCCGTCATTTCCCGGTGCTTTTCCTCGTAAAAGTGGACAAAACAGCCATTTTAGGTTATAATGGAACGGCATGCTGAATATTTTTCAGTATGTCTGAACAAAGAAGAGGAGAATTATTTATGTATAAGAAACTGATTGCAGCCGTTCTGACGCTGGCAATGGTGCTGTGTACATGGGCTCCGGCCTTTGCAGATACTGTTCCTGAATCGGAAACCCTGCCCGGTGCAGAGGAATCCGTATCAGAAGTCGGCTCAGAAGAATTGACCAAAGACGATGAGAAGCTTTCAGAGGATACTTCCAAGTCTGAGAAAGAGGAAACACCGAAGGAAACCGCCAAAGAAAAGGCTGCTCACCTGAAAGCGGAGAAATACAGAAACGGTCTGGCATCCTATATGCGGAAGAT
>JBJESY010000278.1:0-2087 GCA_051883035.1 Anaerovoracaceae bacterium
TCGGTAAAGCTGCTTAAACAGGACTGAAACCGAAGATTTCTTTCGTGCCAGTGTCTTATTCGTGTTTTCGTAAACGTAAATGTTTTTCTCCGTTTCCACCTTGTATTTGCGGCAGTAGTCTACAAACATGTTCACATCCACGGCTTCTACCTTTGCCAGTTCCTCCAGCCGGATATCGTGTATGGATTCTGCAGAGGTCAGGTCCGTCTCCTTCATCAGATACTGCAGGAAAAACTTCACATCATGCAGATAAGCCAGTCTGGTCTGAGGCAGCACGTTCCCGCGAAGATAGGAAAAATACCCTCGCAAAAAACCAGGCATTTCCTTTTCCAGGGCTTCGCACTGCAGGTAGATTTCGTTTTCCTTTTCCACGATATTGTCTGGTTTATCGGTCTTATTATGAATTTTTATCTGTTTTTCAGCCATCTGATGATATCCTCTGCTGCCTCTTCGTCACTGCCGTACTCGCTCAGATTGAACCAGGTCATATCTTCGTAGCGGCGGAACCATGTAAGCTGTCGCTTGGCGAGATGGCGCGTGTTTTTCTTAATCAGGTCGATGGCCTCTTCTCTGGTACAGAGGCCGTCAAAAAATGCTATAATCTCCTTATAGCCGATGCCTTTCATGGAGATATCGTCTTCTGTCAGACCGCGGTCAAGAAGCTCTTCCACTTCTTGAAAGAGACCCTCTTCTACCAGAAGATCGACTCTCTGATTGATTCTATCATATAATTCTTCTCGATTTCTTGTCAGACCGATTAAGATTAGGTGATAATCCTTACATTTTTCTGTACAATTTCTGAAGTCGCCGATGGGATTGCCGCTTGCGGCACCTTCTAGTGCACGGATCACCTTCTTTACATTATTCGGATGAATGCGCTCCGCTGCTGCAGGGTCAGCATCTTTCAACTTTCTGTATAGATATTCCGAACCGAACAGTTCAGCTTCTTTTTCCAGTGTCTGGCGAAAGGTTGTGTCCTGGGGTGCACTGCTAAAATCCATATCGTAAAGAAGAGAATTCAGGTACAGACCAGTTCCGCCGGCGATGACCGGTGTTTTGCCCAGGGAAAAAATATGTTCAATGGCTTCTTTTGCAAGCTTCTGATATTCTGCCACTGAAAAAGGCTGTGCAGGATCGATCATATCCACCAGATAATGCTTCACCTGTGCCTGTTCCTGCGGCGTAGGTTTGGCACTGCCAATATCCATATAACGATAAAGCTGCATGGAATCGCAGGAAACGATTTCCCCGTGAAAAGCCAGCGCAACGTCAATGGCAAACCGTGTTTTTCCTACGGCAGTGGGGCCTGCGACAACTATGATTTCTCTGTTTTTCATGAAAGTGTTCATCATGACTGAATCCTCTTAAACAGTCGTTCGATTTCATACCGGCTGAGGCGAACAAATGTAGGTCTTCCGTGTGGACAGCTGAATGGATTGACGCAGGATGACAGCTCTGTCATCAGCGCTTCCATTTCCGCCATGGAGAGCACATCACCGCCCTTCACTGCTGATTTGCAGGATTTCATAATCAGCTTGTTGATGACCACACTGTTTTTCAGATTGGTGGAATCAGAAATCTGATCGATAAAATCATTGGCAAACTGCTCTGCTTCCTCCAGTGTCATAAACGTCGGAATTTCTGTAACCCGGTAGGTGCTCTGGCCGAATTCTTCAATCATATATCCCATCTGCCGCAGAGCAGTAAGCCAGTTTACCTTCTCCTCATCTGCTTTTAAAGAGACATGCAGCATAATCGGCAGCAGAACCGGCTGTCTGGTCTTTTCGTCCTCCTCGTATACACGAACCAGCTTTTCATAAAATATGCGCTCATGGGCGGCATGCTGGTCGATCAGATAAAAGGCATCCGAAGAGACAGCGGTAATATAGGTATGAAAGACATTGCCTGTAATCTGCAGTTCCTGAAAATCAAAGGGCTTCAGAGCAGGCGGCTGGATAGTAAGTTTTGCTGGTTCTTCTGTACGTGCCGGAGCAGCAGAAGCCTTATCAGATGATATGGATGCTGCCTGTGATGCCGGCGGTGCAGCATTTCGCTTCACGAAAACAGGTGCAATGCGTGTTGATTCA
>JBJESY010000279.1:0-2085 GCA_051883035.1 Anaerovoracaceae bacterium
CTATAAAGTCTTCTTCCAGTGTGCTGGCCTCACGGTGGCGATGATTCCGATTGCATATCGCTTTCTCGGCGACTACCAGAAGGACAGAATTGAAGCCTTCCTTCATCCAGACAACCTGAGCCTGCCGGGAAACTATCAGGTATGGCAGTCCAAGGTGGCCATCGGCTCCGGTGGATTCCGCGGCACCGGCCTCTTTCAGGGAACCCAGAAATCGCTGGACTTCATTCCTGTACAGCAGTCCGACTTCATTTTCTCTGTAGTCGGCGAAGAATTGGGCTTCTTGGGCGGCTTCGGCGTGATTCTGCTGTACGGCCTGCTCACATGGCGCTTCACCCGAATTTTAAGGGATACAGAGGATTTGTACGGTGCCCTCATCGTGGTGGGCTTCGTGGGCATGTTCCTCTTTCAGATCTTCGAGAACATCGCCATGACCATCGGTCTCATGCCGGTTACCGGCATCACGCTGCCGTTCCTTTCCGGCGGTGGTACCTCGGTCATTGCCAGCATGATTTCCGTGGGACTGATTCTGAATGTGGGTGTAAACAGCAAGGGAATCAAGTTCTGATCTGAAGAACGACACTGAAAAAGGGTGCATTCGCACCCTTTTAAATTTCGCTAAAATTCCGCCATTCTCCGGCTGATCTTCCGGAAATTGTCAGCGATATAGGTCTCCTGCATGAAGACCACCGGCACACCCAGATTGGTGGATATGCTGATATTTTCGTCGGACTGAATGACGCCCAGCAGCTCCCGCTGAAAGCCCCGGACGATTTCAGACACATCCGGTGCGAAGCCCTTGCGGATCATTTCCATGTTCAGCTTGTTGACGATGAATCCGACCTTCTCAATGCCCATTTCTTTCAGTACCAGCCGAACCATCTCACCGTCTCTGGCCGCCGCATAGTCCGGCGACACAACCACCACGGCCATGTCTGCACCGGCGCAGGCCACAGTCAGCCCGTCATCAATGCCGGCAGGACTGTCCACGATGATATAGTCAAACTGCTCCTTCAGCTTTTCACAGAGTACTTTCATATGCAGCGGTGTGATTTCCCCGTCTGCCTTTTTCGGAGAAGCTGCCATCAGATACAGTCCCGGAAAACTCTTATCCTTAATCAGTGCCTGCTTGATCCTGCAGACCCCGTTCATCACATCACTCACATCATATACTACATTGCTTTCCAGACCGAGATACAGATCCAGATTTCGCAGGCCCATATCCATGTCTACTACAACGGTCTTCTTGCCATCCATGGCCAGCGTTGCACCCAGGTTTGCCACCACTGTGGTCTTTCCCGTACCTCCCTTACCGGAAGCAACTACGATCACTTTTCCCATTTCATTTCCTCCAGAGTATCCTACTGCATCTTCGTCGAGAAATCCGCTTCGGCATAATCTTCACTGACTTTCAGATATTCACCGATGACTTCTCTGGTAACCAGACTTGCATTATAAGAAGTCTTTCCCTGAATCAGCATGGCAACCACCGCAATTTTCGGATTGTCGTACGGTGCCAGTGTGATGGTCCAGGCAAACGGCACATAGTCTTCTTTAAACTGGTTGATCTGCGACTGTGTCACCTTATTTTTGCTGGCTTTGATCAGTGCAGCATCCACAGTGTCATTTTCTGTCGGATACTTATCCGGATCTTCTTTCATCATTTTTTCCATCTGCTTTTCCACCTGCTCCCAGGTTACCGCAGAAGTGATCTGCGGCAGATGGCTCTTCACATAAGACACTTCGTCTTTCGGATTTATTTTTCCATCTTTATCCGCCGTACCGGTCTTGCCTGCCACTTCAATCGGAAACCTGCCGTAGATTCCGGCCAATGTACCGTTTGTGGCTACGCGGCGCATACCTTCCAGCACTTTATCCAGCTTATCGGTCGAAACATTGATCTGATACGGCTCCGGCTTCACCGTTTCTCCTTCGTCTTCGACGCCCTTCACGATGTTGACCTGATTTCTCTTTCCGTCATTTCCCAGGGTCGCCACGTAATTGGCAATCTGCAGCGGTGTATAGGAGTTTTCACCCTCACCGATGGCGATACTGAATTCATCACCCACAGTCCACTGGGCCTGATTG
>JBJESY010000280.1:0-10777 GCA_051883035.1 Anaerovoracaceae bacterium
GCGGCAGCATGGATTTTGCGGGATAAGGGAGATCTGGTCATGGTGCACCGGCCTTCCCGCATTGTCGATATCTGCTGCATGGGAAGGGCCCATGGCCTGGAAGTCAAAGAGCTGCAGTTCGTCAGCCCTACAAGAGATACAGCTGCCAACATTCTTCTGGTTCACATGGTGAAAGGCGGCGGACGGGAAGTCAGGCTGCTTCCGCCTCTGGCGGTATATGATGAAGAGGGCGGGTATACCCAGGCTCTCAGAGAAACCTACAGATAACAAGTGATACGATCACGCCCGTAAAGTAGCCGATCAGGCCTCCAGCCAGGGCGTGTCTTGTTTTTTTGACGCCGGTGACGCCGAAATAGAGGGCCAGAACATAGATGATGGTCTCGCAGCCGCTGGCCATGACGCAGGCAGCTCTTCCTGCGTAGGAATCGGGGCCGGTCACTTCCAGGATGTCCTGCACGATGATAAGACTGCCGCTGCCGGAAATGGCCCGGAGACAGATGAGTGGCAGCAGCTCCGGCGGTACGCCCAGCAGCTGAAAGAATGGGTGCAGAATCCAGTTTACCAGGTTCAGAAGACCGGAGGCGGAAAGACAGTTGATGGCAAGGAAAATGCCGATCAGGAACGGAAGAATGTCCAGGGCGGTCTCCAGCCCTTTTTTTGCGCCCTGGATGAAATAGTCGTAAACCGGCGCCTTGTGAAAGAGGCCGTAGGCGATGATGACCGCTGCCATGGCAGGAATAAAGCCGGCGGTGATGACGGAAAACAGGTGTGCCATGCCAGTTAGTGCCTCCTCTCCAGAATTTTGCAGGCAAGAATGGATACGGTGACGGTGCAGGCTGCAGTGATGATGGATGGCAGTACGACGGAATAGGGGTCTTCCGCACCGGCTTCTGTACGGATCTGCAGCATGACCACAGGCAGCAGGGGGGCAAAGGCCATGTTCACCACGGCGAAGGTGCACATATCGTTGCTGGCTTCATTGCTGTACCGGTTTTCTTCATCCAGCTTTTCCATGGTGCGCAGTGCGAAGACGGTAGAACTGTTTCCGGCACCGAAGATGTTGGCCATGAAGCTGAGAACGATGGAAGAAATGGTCTGCGGATTTTTTACATGGGGAAAGAGGAAGGATGTAAGCGGAATCAGCAGACGTGACAGCTTCGTGATCAGACCGGTGCGTTCGGCAATTTCCATTAAGCCGCTCCACATGGCCATGATGCCGGCAAGGCCGATGAGAAAGGTCACGGCTTCCGCGGAACTGTCTGTCAGGGCTGTGCCGAAGGCGGTCAGACTACCGGTGCAGCAGGCATAGAGAAAAGCCGTCAGAAAAATGACGGACCAGATGGAATTCATCATGGGCAGGCTCCTTTCTCCTATCAGTATATGGCAGGGAAATGGAAACATGCGGCGGAATGGGAAAAAAAGGTTTGCCGTAAGTTCAAAAAATGGTTGAAGTTATTTCCAGTTTTGGGTTATAATAAGGACAAGCGTTACGAAGGAGGAGAAAATATGACCATTACAATTACGCCGCAGGGAGCGGCATGGTTCATCATTGCCGTACTGGCGATGGTGCTTTTGGTTTATCTGATACTGCTTCTCAGGAAGCTGATCGGAACGCTGAAAAAGGTTGATCTTCTGCTGGAGGATTCGAAGATCATCACAGAAGTCGCATCAAGGCGAACCACGGATGTAGATGGTATGGTAGACGGCGTGGTAGAGGCTGTGGGGATTATGACCGATGCAGTGAAGGGAAACCAGAATATCGCAAAGGCGGCATCCAGTGTAGTGAACGCAGCTGCCACTTGTGCAGGCATCATCAAAGGCAAAAATGCTGATGCGAAAAAGGACAAGTAAGTGATTAGATTGAAGGAGGATTCAAGATGAAAGCAACAGGAATTGTGAGACCGGTAGATCCGCTGGGAAGAGTGGTTATTCCGGTAGAATTAAGAAGAAATCTGGGAATCAAGACCGATGACTCTCTGGAAGTATTCGTTGACGGAGAATTCATCATGCTGAAAAAATATGAACCAGCTTGCATTTTCTGCGGCAATGCCAAGGATGTGCAGAATATCCACGGGAAAAACATTTGCAAGACCTGCCTCGATGAACTGAAATCATTATAGGCAGGAGGCAGAACGTGGCAAAGTATTTAGTACATCAGAGCGGACCGCTTTCGGGTGAGGTGGTCATCAGCGGCGCCAAGAATGCAGTATTGCCTCTCATGGCAGCCGCACTGTTGTCGGAGGACAAATGTGTCATCCGCGATGTGCCGCAGCTTCGTGACGTGGCATTTATGAAGGAGATTCTAACCTCCCTGGGTGCAGAAATCGAAGATGTGGAGGAGAATGTCATCTCCATCGTCACAGAGGACATTGTGTCGACGGAGGCACAGTATAATCTGGTGAATAAAATGCGGGCTTCCATTCTCGTCATGGGACCGCTGCTTGCCAGAAAAGGAAGGGCCAGAATGCCGCTGCCCGGCGGATGTGCCATCGGTGCACGTCCCATCGACCTGCATCTGAAAGGGCTGGAAGCCCTGGGGGCAGAGATCATATTCAACGAAGCCGAAAGCTATGTGGAAGCCAGGGCTGGTGGTCAGGGCCTCATCGGCGACACCATCTATCTGGACTTTCCCAGCGTAGGTGCGACAGAGAATATTATGATGGCGGCAGTGCTGGCAGAAGGCATCACCTACATTGAGAATGCTGCTGAGGAACCGGAAATCGTAGATCTGGCCAACTTCCTGAATAAGATGGGTGCAAAGATCAAAGGTGCCGGGACCGATACCATTAAAATCGAAGGTGTCAAGCACCTGGGTGGTGCGAAGCATACCGTGATTCCTGACCGGATTGAGGCAGGAACCTTTATGCTGGCCGCTGCCATTACCAGAGGAAACGTGCGGATCAACAATGCCGTGCCGGATCACCTGAAACCGATTATCGCCAAGCTACGCGAATGCGGTGTGCGGATTGAGGTGGGAGATGAGTATCTCATCGTGAGGGGTGATCTGGGACCGCAGTGTGCAACGGATATCAAAACCTTGCCGTATCCGGGCTTTCCGACAGACATTCAGTCACCGTTCATGGCCTTCCTCACCACGGTGGAGGGTACGGGTACTGTCATTGAGACCGTATTTGAAAACCGCTTCATGCATGTGAGCCAGCTTCGAAAGATGGGTGCAAGCATCGAAACCGCAGGAAACAAGGCAATCGTCAGGGGCGGCAGCACGCTGCGGGGAACCCAGGTCATGGCGACCGACCTGCGCGCAGGGGCAGCCCTGGTTCTGGCCGGACTTGCAGCAGAAGGCACCACGGAAATTTCCGAAATATATCACATTGAACGTGGGTATGAGAATTTTATAGAGAAGTTCCGGGGGCTGGGAGCACAGATTGAAAAGACAGAAGAATAAGTGTGCCTGCATGTCTGAAAACTGAAAAGCATTTTAAAGCAGAAGCTGCTGTGCCGGAGAACCGGCCGGCAGCTTTTTCGCAGGATGTGGCGTGGCAGCAGGGAAAACGAGACAATAAACGAGACAACGTAGGAGAGACAGAAATGAAAGAAGAACGGGGATATGAAAGAAAGCAATCGGAAAATGGGACGCCGCGACGGACTGGGATTCTGAAACGGATCCTGATCTATGTGCTGGGGATCATCGTGCTGGCACTGGGCATCACATTGAATACGAAGACAAACCTGGGGGTTTCTCCGGTCATTTCAGCAGCGTACTGTGCGGCAGAACTGACCGGGATCGGATTCGGTGCAGCCACATTTATTGAATATATGATTCTGATCGGGCTGCAGGCAGTGATTCTTCGCAGAAACTTCAAACCGTGGCAGCTGCTGCAGATCGGCGCAAGTTTTCTGACAAGCTTTTTTATTGATATATATGATACCGTTCTTCCCACAGCCCAGTCCATGGTGGTCCGGCTGGTTCTGCTGGCAGCGGCTATCGTGATCACTTCCATGGGAATCATTCTCACAGTGGGCATGGAGATCGTACCGAATCCGGCCGATGGATTTGCCAGTGTGCTGGGAAAGGTTCTGAAGAGGAATCTGGGATTTGGAAAAAACGTACTGGATCTGAGCTGCATTCTCCTTGCAGTGGCTCTGGGGCTTCTGGCAGAAGGTCGGATTATAGGCATTGGTATCGGTACGGTGCTGACCATGATACTGACCGGCCGTGTGGTTGCCCTGATCAGCCGGAGAACCAGCCCTGTGTGCCAGAGGATCGTGGAGGAAAGCCGCAGAAATGCGCATGTGTCATAACATAACACACAAAAATTTTGGAGGAGGAAATAAAAATGGCGAATATTATTGTTTTATTTGAAGTGAAACCTACCAAAGCCGGGATGAACAAGTACCTTGACCTTGCAGCCATGCTGAAACCTATGTTAAACGGTTTCGACGGCTTTATCCGGGCAGAGCGTTTTTCCAGTCTGAATGAAGAGGGCAAGCTGCTGTCTATGAATGTATGGACGGATGAGGCCGCTGTGGAGCGGTGGAGGAATGTCATGGAGCACCGCATGAGCCAGAAAGAGGGGCGGGAAAAACTATTTGAAAGTTATAAAATCACTGTCTGCTCCGAAATCCGTTCCTATACGGATACGGAACGCACGCAGGCTCCACCGGACTCGAATGGATATTTCGGTGTGGAGGATTGATGCGCATATAATAAAGGTTTATATTGGCGGCAGCATGGGTTATGTGCTATAATAAACTGATGTGCCATAAAGTGTGAGATGTTTCAAAGAATGGAGACTGCGGATGGATAAAAAACCATATTACCGGCTGCTTGGACTGACAGAAGGCGCAACTGCAGCACAGATAAAAGATGCCTATGAGAAAAAAATGCATAAGCTCCGGTCCGATGATTATGCCGACGATCCGGAGTATGTGGCCCGGAAAACCCGGGAAGTCCGTCATGCCTACAGCGTGCTGACCGGCGTCGCCGCACCGGCAACCCGGGCACAGAAGGAAGCCAGATTTGAAAGGTGGAAGGATGCCCAGGACGGAGGGGAAGATGCCATCTGGGAAGCGAAGAAAGCTTTTCGCGTGGGCGCGTCGAAGCTGAAGGCATTTGGTCACGATGCGGTCTGCGATCTGGATGAAGAGGCAGCAGAACGGGGAAGCCGGGTCTTTCGTCGGGCAGAGGCCAGGGACGAAGAAACCGGTGCGTTCCGATCTACCGGCGGAAGCGGCAGAACCGGCAGCGGAAGCCGAAAGAAGACGTATTACGCGCCCCATGAGAAGGGCGCGAAGAAAGAGGGCAAGAATCAGGGAATCAATAAGCTCATTGCCATCGGTACAGTGCTGTTTATTGCCAGCGGGATTCTGGGAAGCTGTGCGGACATGGTGTCCCAGATTCTGTAGGTGCTTCGGATGAATGGACGATGAAAGAGGGGGCGCAAAGCATGAACATGAATTTTGACGATATCGTGCCGGTACGGTTTACGGAAGGAAAGCTGCTGCTGCTGGATCAGACCAGACTGCCGGGCGAAGAAGTTTACATAGAAGTGGAAACCAAAGAAGATGTATGGGACGCCATCTATAAGCTGAAGGTGCGGGGGGCACCGGCCATCGGTGTGGCGGCGGCATACGGCCTGTACGTTTCCGTGCGGAATCTGCAGGCAGATACAGCCGCGGAATTTGCAGATCAGGTAAGGGAAACCGCTGACTATCTCAATTCCTCCCGGCCGACGGCGGTGAATCTGTCCTGGGCCTTGAAGCGGATGGTAAGAACCATGGAAGAATACCTGGAGGGCTGCGAAGAAGCTGCGGAAGAAACCGGCGGCAGTGCGGAAGAAGAACGAAAGATCCACTGGGTGAAGGAAGTTCTCCGCATGGAAGCCGGAAGAATTCACGACGAAGACGTGGCTGCCTGCCGGGCTATGGGGGAACACGGACTGACGCTGCTGAAACCGGGCATGGGCATTCTGACCCACTGCAACGCGGGAACCATCGCCACGGCCAAATACGGCACCTGCCTGGCACCAATCTATCTGGGCCATGAACGGGACTATGATTTCCATATGTTTGCCGATGAAACAAGGCCGCTGCTGCAGGGTGCACGCCTTACCAGCTGGGAACTGCAGCGGGCAGGCATCGATGTGACTCTGATCTGCGACAACATGGCGTCCATCGTCATGAAAAACGGATGGGTCGACGCGGTTGTGGTAGGCTGTGACCGGATGGCGGCCAACGGCGACGGAGCCAACAAAATCGGCACTTCCGGTGTGGCGATTCTGGCGAAGGAATACGGTATTCCGTTCTACATGTTCGTGCCGACTTCCACCATCGATCTGTCCTCTCCTACGGGAGACGATATCGTCATCGAAGAGCGGAAGGGCGAAGAAATCTATAAAATGTGGTATGAAAAAGACATGGCGCCTGCCGGCGTGAAGACCTACAATCCGGCCTTCGACGTGACAGACCATAAATATATCACCGCAGTGGTAACGGAAAAGGGCGTGGTGTATCCGCCATACGATGTGAATCTGCGGAAACTGTTTGAGGAAGAGGTGTAGGAGATTGAATCTGATTGCAAAATATGCGAAGCTGGCGGTGGTCATTGCGGTACTCTGCGGTGCAACCTCCGGATCCCTCAGTGCCATGACCGCCATTCCCGCCATGGGAATCGGTTTCCTGCGGTTAACCATCGCACTGCCGTTTTTTCTGATTCCGGCTCTGGCCAGTGAGGAAAAGCGCAGCCAGATAAAGGCGCTCAGCCGTCGGGATCTGGGCTTATGCGTCCTGTCGGGCGTGTTCCTCTTCGGCCACTTCTTTTCCTGGTTCAGCGCAGTGAAGCTGACCAATGTGGCCAGTGCAGCGGTGCTGGCATCTCTCCATCCGCTGGTGGTGCTGCTGGTAACCGTTTTCATCATGAAGAAAAAGGTCAGCTGGAAATCCGTTCTGGCCATCCTGGTGGCATTATGCGGCGGTGCGGTTATCATGGGATTCGACCTGAATACCCTGGCCGGCGGCCACCTGGCCGGAAACATTCTGGGATTCCTGGCAGGCATGTTCATGGGACTGTATTTTTCTGTGGGGGATGCCGCGAGAAAGACCGTGAACGGAGACATATATGTACTGCTGGTGTTTGCCGCCTGCTGGGTATGTTTTGCGGGGGGAGTCATGGCAAGCGGAACACCGATTCTGGGCTATACTTTCCAGGACTACCTGTATGTGGTTCTGATGGCATTTATCTGCCAGATCGGAAGCCATGCGGTGTTCAATATGTGTATCGGCCATGTGAGCTCGTTATATGTGTCGACCATCGAGTCGGGCGATCCGGTCTTTTCCATTCTGGTGGCGGTGGTCTGCCTGGGACAGATTCCGGCGCTTTACGAAATTGTGGGCTGCATCATCGTGGTGGGAGCCCTGCTCTACTATAACTATCAGGAAAGCAGAGAAGAAACTATATGAGCTATAAAGTCAGATTGCAATCCTTTGAGGGACCCTTCGACCTGCTGGTCTATCTCATCGAAAACGCAGAAATGAGCATTTACGATATTCGCATCAGTGAGATTACCAGTCAGTATCTGGACTATATCCGGACCATGCAGGAGATGGATGTCTATGTGGGCTCGGAATTCATGGTACTGGCGTCGGCGCTGATCGAGATCAAATCCAAGATGATTCTGCCGCGGGTGGTGGATCCGGGCGACGGCAGCGTGGTGGAGGAGGATCCGAGAAGCGAACTGGTTGCCAGACTTCTGGAATACAAGAAATTCAAAAATGCCGCCGAAATGCTGCAGGAAAAAGAAGAACGGTGTTCCCATATTTATGCCAAGCCCCAGGAGGATATTTCCGCCTACCTGGAGCAGCCGGATGAGTACCTCAGTCTGGACCTGCGCCAGTTTGCCGGTGCCTTCAACCTGTTTCTACAGAAAAAACAGAAGGTGGATTCGGTGCGCCGCCATTACACCCGGATCGAACGGGAACGAGCCCGAATGGAGGAGCGGATCTCCTATATCGCATCCATGGTGCGCAAAAGTCTGGGACAGGTGTTCAGCTTCCGGGAATTTATCCGGGATAAAAAGGACCGGTATGATGTGGTGGTCACTTTTATGTCTTTGCTGGAGATGGCCAAGAACCGGATCGTTCAGGTGGATCAGGCGTCTGTTTACGGCGACATTCAGGTCAGTGCCGGACAAAATGTGGACGGCACGGTGAGTCTGGACATGCCGGGGATGACGGATTTTGAGAAGGAGGAAGGAAGCGATGGCAAGTAATAAGCGGATCAAATCTGCGCTGGAGTCCATGATGTTTGTCTGGGGCGAGCCTCTGGACGTAAAGACGGCAGCAGATGTTTTCAATATGAACCGGCAGGAGATCTACGACTGTTTTCTGGAACTGCAGAAAGAGTACGAGCAGGAGGGCCGTGGCATCGTCATCCGGGAAGTGAACAAGGCGTTCCAGTTTGTTACCCGGGAGGAAAATGCGGACTACATCGAGCGTCTCTGTACGCCGGTGAAAGCCAGAAGACTGTCCCAGTCTGCGCTGGAGGTCCTGGCTATTGTGGCGTATAAGCAGCCGGTGACCAAGGGCGAGATTGAAGCAATCCGCGGAATCAAGTGCGATCGTGTCATGGACGGCCTGCTTAAGAAGGAGCTGGTCTGCGAGAAAGGGCGATCCGATGCGGTGGGTCGGCCGATTCTCTATGGAACCACTGACGTGTTCCTGCAGAACTTCGGGTTTTCTTCACTGAAAGAACTGCCGCCGATTGACGATCTGGAAGGCGTCATGGCAATGGATGCCGAGGTGGAGGTGGAAAGAGACTCGGATGGAAATCCGATTATGGAAGGCCAGATGAAGATTGAGATATAGTCGTGATATGAATATCACGATGGGGATGGCAAAGTCCGAATGACGGGGCGTGCGGGAGAAGCACGCTCTTTTTTCGTTGCCGGGTTGCCCTTAGTTGCGGTTAGCTAATGCTAACACATACATATAAATATAAAAAACGCAAAAAAGTATGTGCTGACAATGATAAAAGCAGGGAAAACGCTGCGAAAATGGTGAAAAGCCGCTGTTCCTCATGGCTCTTTGCGAAAACCGGAGAGAAAAACACATACTTTTTTGAAATAAACCGGTTCATATGGACGGGTTGCCCTTTTGCAGCACTGCCATTTCTGATGAAAAAGTCGGAATATAACCTCTGAAATCCCGTAAACTGCTGTAGGGAGCAGAGAAATGAGAAAATGTATTTTAACGAAAAAGCATCGGAAGAGGAAACAGGGGTCTGAACCGGGAAGGAGACAGGAAACAGAACCGGGGGCTGGAGGAAAAGCGGCCGGGATGCTGATTGCGGTTTTTGTGGTTCTGATTCTGGCCTTGTCTGTTCTGACCATCTGGAAAGTCCTGATGGAAGCATCCGGCGTGAACGGCGGAGGATGCCCAGCGGCAAAATGCGGATACCCGGCAGCGAAAACGGAACCAGGGGAAACAGCACCTGCAGCCTCAGCACCATCCGTTTCGGCGGGTGCAGCCATTCTTATCGATGCGGAGGATGGAACAGTGCTGTATGAAAAGAATGCCGATCAGAAGATGTATCCGGCCAGTACCACAAAGATCATGACCGCGCTGGTGGTGCTGGAAACGCTGGAAGAGCTGGAACTGGGGCTGGACAGCGAGATCATCGTACCGACAGAGGCACAGGGGGTGGAAGGTTCGTCGCTCTATCTGAGAGCAGGGGAACGGGTGTCGGTGGAAGAATTGCTTTACGGACTGATGCTGCAGTCCGGCAATGACAGCGCCGTGGCGCTGGCAGCCTGCGTGGGCGGAAGTGTGGAACACTTCGTGGAACAGATGAACCAGCGTGCAAAAGCACTGGGATGCCGGGGCACCCAATTTATGAATCCCAACGGTCTGTATGATGCGGAGCACTATACCACGGCAAGAGATTTGGCATATATCGCCAGAGAAGCCATGAAGCGGGAAGATTTCAGAACCGTCGTGGGTACACAAAAGTGGGGCAGCGAAGACGATTCGGCCCGAACTTTCGTCAATAAGAATAAGACTGTTTTTCAGTATGAGGGAGGAGACGGTGTGAAAATCGGCTTCACCAAAGCCTCCGGCAGAACGCTGGCAGCTTCCGCCAGCCGGGACGGACATCGTATGATCGCCGTAGTGCTCAATGACGGAAACTGGTTCCAGGATGCATACGCTCTGATGGACTACGGATTCGCAGTGCTGGAAACATCGTAACCGTGAGATAAGAAAATTGTGTGTGAGATTGTGAGACAGCAGGAGGTTAAAAGTGGGATATGTTTGTGTGGACAGAGGTTCCCTGCGATGTCCCTGTCATCTGATTGCCGCCGGCCAGTGCTATACCTGCACCATGACCAGAACCGGCAGATGCAGCTGCGAGGACGCCGCCGGCTGGCAGGGGGTCTGTCCCTATACGGAATATATGCGGCGGGGAGAAACCGCAGTGTCCCGCGAGCCGGATACCTTAAGGGAAACGGGCGTGTTGGAAAAAACGGATTACGGAGATGGACTTTTCGTCATCCGCCTGGCGGTGTCCGCCGGCCTGGCAGAGGCGTGCCTGAGGCCGGGGGCGTATCTGATGGCCGAGGCACTGGGCTGCCGCACACCGATTTCCGTGCTGCGTGCGCAGCGGCAGGAAAGAGACGGCTACGGAGAATGCTTCGGAAAAGGCTTCAGAGAAGGATTCAGAGAAGGCTTCGTGGAACTGACGGTGAAGGCAGCGGGCCCAAAGTCAGAGGAACTGACGAAAAAAAGTGTCTGGCGCATTGCCGGCCCATATTACGGCGGCCTG
>JBJESY010000281.1:0-10763 GCA_051883035.1 Anaerovoracaceae bacterium
GAACCCGAGCGGTCATTTGTTTTAAGGAGGTAAACCATGGAAATTACATTAGAAAAGATCGAACTGGTAAAGGACAGAACCGGCGTATCCTATAAGGAAGCCAAAGATGCACTGGAAGCAGCAGACGGCAGCGTGGTGGATGCCATCATCGCCATCGAGGAGACGGTAGACGAAAAACCGGCCAGAAAGGTGAACGCCGCAGCCAATGAAACCGTGGAAAAGATCAAGGAACTGGTGAAAAAAGGAACCATCTCCAAGATCACCATCAGCCGTGAAGGCGAAGTTCTGCTGAATCTGCCGTTAAATGCAGGAATTCTGGGAGCCATCGTTGCACCATGGGGCGTGATTGCAGGTATCATTGCGGCCTTTGGTTTCAAATGCAAAATCGAGCTGACCAAGGACGACGGCACTGTGATCGATATCAGTGAGCGGGCAGAAGCCATCGGCAAGGAAGTGGCAGAAAAAGGATCCGTCGTCGTGGATGATGTGGTGGCAAAAGGTACAGAAGCCTATAACAACATCAAGGATGTCGCTTCTGATAAAATTACGGAATTCAAGGCGAAGAAGGAAGATGCCTTCGATGATATCGAAGAGGCTGCAGAAGCACTGGGAGACAAGATCGAAGATCTGCTGGACCAGGCAGAAGCAAAGCTGAATGAAGAGGAAGAAAAGCTCGAAGAAGAGGACGAGAAGGACGACCTTTAAATAATTAAGTATTTTGGCAGAAAACTTTACCAAAATAAGTGAAATGTAATAAATAAAAAAAGAAAACAGGACTTCCGGTTTTCTATACAAAAAAACGAAAAAATATTTTATAATTCAGGAGACAGGTTAAAAATGAGCAAAGATGTAACGATGGATAAGATTGTGGCGTTAGCCAAGAACAGAGGCTTCGTGTTCCCGGGTTCCGAAATTTACGGCGGCCTGGCCAATACATGGGATTATGGTCCTCTGGGCGTAGAGTTCAAAAACAACGTGAAAAAGGCGTGGTGGAGAAAGTTCGTTCAGGAGTCCAAATACAATGTAGGGCTGGATGCAGCCATCCTGATGAATCCGAAGACATGGGTCGCTTCCGGTCATGTGGGCGGCTTCGCTGATCCGCTGATCGACTGCAAGAGCTGCAAAGCCAGATTCAGAGCCGACAAGCTGATCGAAGACTATCACGCACAGAAAGGAATCGAAGGCGTTACTGTAGACGGATGGAGCAATGAAAAGCTGGAAAGCTACATTGCGGAAAACAATATTCCATGTCCGGAATGCGGTAAGAGCGATTTCACCGGTATCCGTCAGTTCAATCTGATGTTTAAGACATTCCAGGGCGTAACGGAAGATTCCAAAGCGGAGATTTTCTTAAGACCGGAAACTGCACAGGGCATTTTCGTAAACTTCAGGAATGTGCAGAGAACATCCAGAAAGAAAGTGCCGTTCGGCATTGCGCAGATCGGTAAATCCTTCCGGAATGAGATTACACCGGGCAACTTTACGTTCCGTACCAGAGAGTTTGAGCAGATGGAGCTGGAATTCTTCTGCAAACCGGGTACCGATCTGGAATGGTTCGCTTACTGGAAGGAATACTGCGTAAACTTCCTGAAGAGTCTGGGCATGAATATGGAAAATATCCGTACCAGAGACCACGAAAAGGAAGAGCTGTCTCACTACAGCAACGCAACTACGGACATTGAATACCTGTTCCCATTCGGCTGGGGTGAATTATGGGGCATCGCTGACCGGACCGACTTCGATCTGACGCAGCATATCAATACCTCCGGCCAGGATCTGTCCTACAACGATCCGGAAACCAACGAAAAGTATGTCCCTTATGTTATCGAGCCATCACTGGGTGCGGACAGAGTTGCTCTGGCCTTCCTGGTTGATGCATATACCGAAGAGGTTCTCACCGACGGAAACGGTAAGGAAGATACCCGTGTGGTTATGAAATTCCACCCGGCTCTGGCTCCGTTCAAGGCGGCTGTGTTACCTCTTGCGAAGAAGTTATCACCAATCGCAGAGCCTATTCATGAAGAACTTTCGAAATACTTCATGGTAGACTATGATGCAGCGGGTTCAATCGGTAAGAGATACAGAAGAGAAGACGAAATTGGAACTCCATTCTGCATTTGCGTTGACTTCGATACGGAGACAGACGGCTGCGTCACCATCCGTGACCGGGATACCATGGAACAGGTAAGAATTCCTGTATCCGAAGTGCGCTCCTACATCGAAGAAAGATTAGTATTCTAAGGCTGGCACAGAAGCTGAAGAAAAACGCGAGAAGCGGAGTGTGTAAGCCTTGGAGAGATGTCATTGATGTGACGGAAATGGAGGCTTATGAAAAAATACGTTTATTCTTTTAACGAAGGCTCAAAGGACATGAGAGGTCTTCTCGGAGGAAAGGGTGCCAACCTGGCGGAAATGACCAGAATCGGTCTGCCGGTACCTTTTGGCTTTACGATCACTACCGAAGCGTGCAACCGGTACTATGAAGAAGGCAAGACCATTGCACAGGACCTGATTGATTCCATTTATGAAAAAATCGCTGAGCTGGAGGAAGTATCCGGCAAAACCTTCGGAAGCACGGAAAATCCGCTGTTGGTATCCGTTCGTTCCGGTGCTGTGATCTCCATGCCGGGCATGATGGACACCATCCTGAATCTGGGTCTGAACGACCACAGCGTGGAGGGTCTGGCTGCTCTGACGGAAAACAGAAGGTTTGCCATGGACAGTTATCGCCGTTTCATCCAGATGTTCGGTGATGTTGTACAGGAAATTCCGAAAGCTAAATTTGATAAGGTATTTGATGGACAGAAAGCTGCCAAGGGTGCCAAGTTCGATGTGGATCTGACTGCAGAGGATCTGGAAGAGGTCATCGCAGGCTACAAGCAGATCGTGAAGGAAGAAACCGGTAAGGACTTCCCGCAGGATCCGAAGGAACAGCTCATCGAAGCAGTGAAAGCCGTATTCCGTTCCTGGAATAACGACCGTGCCATCCTCTACCGCAACCTGAACGGTATCGCACATGATTTAGGTACTGCTGTAAACGTACAGTCCATGGTATTCGGAAACATGGGAGATACCTCCGGAACGGGTGTTGCATTCACCAGAAGCCCGTCCGACGGAACCAACGAGATCTTCGGTGAATTCCTGGTAAATGCCCAGGGCGAAGACGTGGTTGCCGGTGTGAGAACACCGATGGATATCAAGAAGATGGCTGATGCATTCCCTGAGGCCTATGCAGACTTCACCAAGATCGCAGATCTTCTTGAAAAACACTATAAAGATGTACAGGATATGGAGTTTACCGTGGAAAGAGGCAAGCTCTACATGCTGCAGACCAGAAGCGGTAAGCGTACTGCACAGGCAGCTGTAAAGATCGCTGTTGACATGGTAGGCGAAGGCCTGATCGATAAAAAGACCGCTGTGACCAGACTGGAACCGGCACAGATCGACCAGCTGCTCCACCCGATGTTTGATGCGGAAGAACTGAAGAATGCGAAATCCATCGCCAAGGGACTTCCGGCTTCTCCGGGTGCTGCCTGCGGACAGATTTACTTCACTGCAGAAGAAGCAGTGGCTGCCGCGGATACCGGCGTAAAGGCACTGCTGGTTCGTGAAGAAACCTCTCCGGAGGATCTGGCAGGTATGGTTGCTGCTGACGGTATTCTGACTGCCCGCGGAGGCATGACTTCCCATGCGGCTGTCGTTGCCAGAGGTATGGGCAAGTGCTGCGTGGCAGGCTGCTCCTCCATTCTGGTAGATGAAGCTGCCAAGACCATGACTGTAGGCGGAAAGGTATATACCGAAGGAGACTTTATCTCCATCAACGGCGGCGACGGTCAGGTTTATGAAGGTAAGATAAAGACGGTTGTTCCGGAACTTTCCGGGGATTTCGGTACCATCATGGCATGGGCTGACGAGATCCGTGAACTGAAGGTAAGAACCAATGCGGATAATCCGAGAGATGCCAAGCAGGCTCTGGAATTTGGTGCGGAAGGAATCGGTCTTTGCAGAACAGAGCACATGTTCTTCGAAGAAGAAAGAATCCCGGCTATCCGGAGAATGATCCTGGCTGACACAGTAGAAGAAAGAGTAGCTGCACTGGATGCGCTGCGTCCGTACCAGCAGGGCGACTTCAAGGCCATGTTCAAGGTAATGGGCGAACTGCCTGTCACCATTCGTCTGCTGGATCCGCCGTTACATGAATTCCTGCCGCAGAACGAGGAAGATATCCGCGCTCTGGCTGACATGATGGGTGTATCCTACGAAAAGCTGGCCGGAAAGGTTACAGAACTTCACGAGCAGAACCCGATGCTGGGTCACCGCGGCTGCCGTCTGGCTGTCACCTATCCGGAAATCGCCGTAATGCAGACAGAAGCCATCATGATGGCTGCACTGGAAGTGAAGAAGGAAGATGGATATGACATCATTCCGGAAATCATGATCCCGCTGGTAGGTTCCGAAGCAGAACTGAAGTATGTGAAGGATATCGTTGTGGAAGCTGCAGAACGCTGTGTGAAGGAATCCGGTATCGAGATGACCTACATGGTAGGTACCATGATCGAAACACCGCGTGCGGCCCTGACTGCCGATGAGATTGCGAAGGAAGCGGAGTTCTTCTCCTTCGGTACCAACGACCTGACCCAGATGACCTTTGGTTTCTCCCGTGATGATACAGGTAAGCTGATTCAGGCTTATGTAGACAAGGGTATTCTGGAAGAAGACCCGTTCCAGGTGATCGATGAAAACGGCGTAGGCAAGCTGGTTGCCATGGCTGCATCCATGGGTAAGCAGACCCGTCCGAAGATCAAGCTGGGTATCTGCGGAGAACACGGCGGAAATCCGAAGACCATCGACTTCTGCCACAGAGCAGGCCTGAACTACGTGTCCTGCTCACCGTTCCGTGTACCAATCGCAAGACTGGCTGCTGCACAGGCTGCAATCCGGAACCAGCAGAAATAGACAGAACCGAAAAAAGCAGAATCTGATGAAATGAGATGAAATGAAAACAGACGCCCCGTCTGCGGTGATAATCCGTGGATGGGACGTTTTTTCTTACAGAGAAAAATTGCGTGCGTGCGGATTTTGTGGTATGATAAGACAGTACGCGTTCCTGATAATGAGACGAGAAGGAAAAGAAACATGAGAATCGGAAAATATAGAATTACAACGAGAAAACAGAAACAGAGGCTGGCAATTGTGATAGTGGCCGGGATTCTGATTCTGATGCTCCTGCTCTCTATGGCTGGCCTGATGGTCTGCGGCGGCCTTTATATCCATGATCGAATGCAAACCAGTCTGCCGGAGGCTGCGGCGGATACGGCAGGAACAGAGGCATCCGCGCTTTCCCATCCTTCCGCCACAGTGATTCTGGACCCGGGCCACGGAGGAAAGGATGGCGGCAGTTCAGGGCCTCTGGATGGGCAGGAACTTGTGGAAGCAGAACTCGTTTTTGATATTTCACTGAAGCTGAAGGCTTTGCTGGAGGAGAAAAATATCGAGGTGCTTCTGACACGAACCAGTGAGGAGGAGCCCACGCTGAAAGAGCGGGCAGCGTTTTCCCAGGAGAGCGGAGCGGATCTGTTTATCAGTCTGCACTGCAATTCCTATGAAGAGGATCGGACCATCTGTGGTCTGGAGTGCTATTACGAGAAGAGCGATGCGGAGAGTAAAGCACTGGCAGAGTCCATCTTTGCGGCGGCGAAGAATAGCGGCATGGTGGATGTGCGGGATATAAAATCCGATATGATGTATGTGGTTCGGTATGCAGGCATGCCGGCTGTACTGGTGGAGACCGGATATCTGTCCAATCCGGCGGAATGCAGAAAATTCAGCAGCGAAGGATATCGGAGTATCCTGGCGGAAGTGATCGCAGAGGGGATTGAAACGGCTCTGAATAAAAATGACGAGAATGAGGTATGACGATGAAGAAATTTACAGGAAGTGAAAACTATGTGGCGACCAAAGAGCTGATGAATGCAGTCAATGTGGCCATCGCGCTGAAGAAGCCGCTGCTGATAAAAGGAGAGCCGGGCACGGGAAAGACCATGCTGGCAGAAGCCATTGCAGAGTCTCTGGATATGAAGCTGATTGTGTGGGGCATCAAGTCCACCACCAAGGCCCAGGAAGGACTTTACGTTTATGATACGGTACAGCGTCTCTATGACAGCCAGTTCGGCGAGGGCGATGTATCCGATATCAAACGGTATATCAAGCTGGGAAAGCTGGGCGAAGCCTTTTCATCGGAGGAACAAGTGGTGCTGCTGATCGATGAAATCGATAAGGCGGATCTGGAGTTCCCCAACGATCTGCTCTGGGAACTGGATCGGATGGAATTCTATATTCCGGAGACCAAGGAAACCATAAAGACGAAGCACCGTCCCATCGTGATCATCACATCCAATGCGGAAAAGGAACTGCCGGATGCATTTCTGCGCCGGTGCATTTTCCACTACATCGAGTTCCCGGATCAGGAAAAGATCCGGGAGATCATCAAGGTGCATTTCGGTGATTTGGACCGGAAGCTGGTGGATGCAGCAATCGAAGCTTTCTACGACATCCGCGGCATGCGGCAGATCATGAAGAAACCCAGCACATCCGAACTGCTGGACTGGATCCAGGCGCTGCAGATCTCCGGTGTGGATGTGAAAAAGATCAAAGAAAACATACCGTATATCGGCGTTCTTCTGAAAAAGAACCAGGATATCGACGTGGTGAAAGGCTATCGGCATGTTTATTGAGTTTATGCTGGCGCTGCGGGAGCAGGGGCTTTCGGTATCGCTGGATGAATGGCTGGTGCTGATGGAGGCACTGGACCAGGGGATGGCCGGCAATTCATTGCTGGAATTTTATTACCTCTGCCGGAATGTGCTGGTGAAAACGGAGGCTGATTATGATGCGTTCGATCTTGCCTTCGCCAAATATTTCGAAGGGGTGGAGACGGTGGATGATATCCCTGCAGAACTCTGGGACTGGCTGAATCAGGGCGAGCTGGAGCGGGAGATCAGCGATCGTCCGGACTGGGCGAAGGAGTATGACTTCGACGAACTGATGAAAATGTTTCAGGAACGGTTGGCGGAGCAGACGGAAAAACATGACGGCGGCAATTACTGGATCGGAACCGGCGGCACTTCTGCCATGGGGCACGGCGGCTACAATCCGGCAGGCATCCGGGTGGGCGGCTACGGACGCCACCAGTCTGCAGTAAAGGTGGCAGGAGAACGGAATTTCCGGGATTTTCGCCAGGACCAGGAGCTGGATATCCGGCAGTTTCAGATGGCCTTCCGCAAGCTGCGGCAGTTTTCCACCCGGGTGGAAGGCGCGAAAACAGAGCTGGACATTGACGGTACCATCGACGTCACTTGTGAGAATGCAGGGATGCTGAAGCTGGTGTATGAAAAACCGAGAAAAAACACGGTGAAGCTGCTTTTGCTTATCGATTCCGACGGATCCATGGCCCAGCATGCACGGCTCTGCAACCAACTGTTTCAGGCACTGCATCAGTCCACCCACCTGAAGGATCTGCGAACGTATTACTTCCATAACTGTGTATATGATTATCTGTATACGACACCCCACTGCCGTCACGGGGAGTGGCTGGAAACGGAATGGGTGCTGCGGAACCTGGACAGCGAATATAAGGTAATTTTCGTGGGCGATGCAGCTATGTCCCCATATGAGTTAATGGCCCGGGGAGGCTGTAATGACAGGTATACCTATAACGAAGAACCAGGTGCCGTCTGGCTGGAAAAGTTCACCCGCCGCTTTAAGAAGTGCATTTGGCTGAACCCCATCAAAGAGGACCGCTGGCGGTTTGCCTGGGGCTCCCGGACCATACAGGAGGTGGGGAAGCTGATCCCTATGTTTGAGCTGACACTGGACGGTCTGGACAAGGGTATACAGCGGCTGCTGGTGCGGTAATACGCACTTACAAAAAAACATAAAAAATTGCAAAAAAACACTTCCATTTTTCGTGGACTGTGATATAATATATGTTGCTGTGAGTTATTGAAGTTTGATTTCGCTCGCAGGACATGTCGGGGTGTAGCGCAGTTGGTAGCGCGCTGCGTTCGGGACGCAGAGGCCTGGAGTTCGAGCCTCCACACTCCGACCAAAAGAAAAACCGTGTCGTCAGATACGGTTTTTTTCTTTTGTTCAAACAGAGAAGGAAGGAGGCTCGAACTCGGAGGGCACGACCGCGGGACGCAGACCCGCTAAGGCAGTGCTAAATCTGCGGCGGGAGGGCAGGAATCCTTTGCCTCGGACCAGAAAATACGGTACAATAGAATCAGGTAATATACATGCTGACCGCCCGGATACAAAGGACGGTCATTGTTTTCTATTCGGGAAGGAGGAATTTAAACTGAGCAGAAAATTACTTCGTGAGAAGACAAATGAAGCAGTTTCTTCTGTACTGCCTATCACACTGATCGTGCTCATGCTCTGTTTTACCATCACCCCCATACCAAACAGCATGCTGGTGTCTTTCAGCGCCGGTGCTGTGATGCTGGTGGCTGGAATGGCCTTTTTCACCCTTGGAGCAGATACGGCCATGACACCCATCGGAAACAAGGTAGGTGCCTGCATCACCAGATCCAGAAAGCTGTGGGTCATTGTGCTGGTCAGCTTCCTGCTGGGCGTGATTATAACCATTTCAGAACCGGATCTGCAGGTGCTGGCCGGACAGGTACCGAGTATTCCGAACTCGATCATTATCGGCGCTGTGGCACTGGGAGTAGGAGTCTTTCTGGTCATCGCCATGCTGCGTATCCTGCTGGGAATCCGTCTTTCCTGGCTGCTGATGGGATTTTACGCACTGATATTTATCTTTGCACTGCAGGTGCCGAAGGATTTCTGGGCGGTTGCATTTGATTCCGGCGGCGTGACCACAGGTCCCATGACGGTGCCGTTTATCATGGCGCTGGGGGTGGGCGTATCTTCGATTCGAAGCGACTGCCATGCGGGGGATGACAGCTTCGGACTGGTGGCACTGTGTTCCATCGGTCCGGTACTGGCTGTGCTGGTACTGGGCCTGGCCTACCCTGCAGAGGGGACGTATACACCGGTGGAGATTCCCCGTACAGAAACTTCCAGGGACAGCATCCTGCTTTTTCTGCAGGGCCTGCCTGTCTATCTGAAGGAAGTCGCATTGGCACTGGTGCCGATTGCAGCTTTTTTCGCATTGTTTCAGATCTTTTTTCTGCATCTGGGGAAGCGGGCGCTGCTTCGCATTTGTACGGGACTGTCGTTCACCTATGTGGGTCTGGTTCTGTTTCTGACCGGCGTCAATGTGGGTTTCATGCCGGTGGGAAATTATATCGGTAAAATGATCGGTAATTCGGCGTATTACTGGATTCTGGTGCCGCTGGCTATGGTAATGGGGTATTTCATTGTACAGGCAGAACCGGCAGTGCATGTGCTGAAGAAACAGGTGGAAACAATTACAGCGGGGTCCATACCGGGAAAGGCAATGGCACTATCCCTGTCTGCCGGGGTTGCGGTTTCTCTGGCACTGGCAATGATCCGGGTCATCACAGGTATTTCCGTGATGTATCTTCTGATTCCCGGTTATGCACTGGCCCTTGGACTGTCCTTCGTGGTTCCGAAGATATTTACCGCCATCGCCTTTGATTCCGGCGGCGTTGCATCGGGACCGATGACGGCGACCTTTCTTCTTCCTTTTGCCATGGGAGCCGGTGAAGCCATCGGCGGTCTGGATCGGATTGTAACAGACGCTTTCGGCGTGGTGGCCATGGTGGCTATGACTCCGCTGATCACCATTCAGATTCTGGGCGTGGCATATGTGCGGAGAAAAAAGAAGGAGGACGTGGCCCGTAGCCGGATCCGGCGCAGAATCAGCGGATATGGAGACTACGATATTATTGAAGTGTGAGAAAGGAATCACCTATGAATGGATTCTATCTGGCCATGGCAGTCACAGACCGGGATAAATCGGAGCAGGCGGTACAGCTGTTTCAGGAAAATAATGTGTTTGCGGTGGATGTGGCGCTGGGTGAAGGCACAGCACCGCCGGAAGTGCTGGATTACCTGTATCTGAATCCAAGCCAGAAAGCAGTGAGCTTTGCAGTGG
Source organism: Anaerovoracaceae bacterium (assembly GCA_051883035.1). Lineage (GTDB taxonomy): Bacteria > Bacillota > Clostridia > Peptostreptococcales > Anaerovoracaceae > RGIG7179. The sequence continues at coordinate 10,085 of JBJESY010000281.1, forward strand.
TTACAATGGCAGGGATAGGGTCGCTGTTCCGCAGCTTCCGGCGGAAGTTGTATATCGACATGCCGGGTAACGGAATTGTGATTGCAGTACCGCTGAACACTGTGGGAGGCAGGACCAGCCTGGAATACATCATGGAAGGCCAGACTTTGCATGTCCAAGGCAGAAAAGAGCGTATGGCAGAAAGGAGCAGAACAATGGCGATTCGCACAGAACATGAATTGATCTTTGTCATTGCCAATGAGGGGTATACTGATTTGGTCATGGATGCAGCCCGCAGTGCGGGGGCTTCCGGCGGAACTGTCCTCAAGGCACGGGGCACCGGAGGCAGTCACAGCGAGAAGTTTTTCGGATTTTCCATTGCAGAGGAAAAGGAACTGCATCTGATCGTCACACCGGCGCAGGGGAGAAATGCTATTATGAAAGCCATTATGGAGCAGGCCGGGCTGGATAGCGAGGCTAAGTCTATCGTGTTTTCTCTGCCGGTGAGCCACGCGATGGGTCTTCGTATGCCGGAACCGGAAATGTAACATAGAGCCGGAAGCATGAAGATTAAAAAAGCAGAGCCTGTCCGGGAAGGACAGGCTCTGCAGGGCATTTATGCTTTTCAGTGTTGTCAGTATTCTATCTCTTTTGGGCTGCGGATTAAGCAGCTTTTTTCATGTTCTTCTTCAGCTGAACT
>JBJESY010000282.1:0-2065 GCA_051883035.1 Anaerovoracaceae bacterium
GGACTGCAGTAATTTCAGGCTTTGTCTGGATTACGGCCACGCCTGCCTCACACCGACGCCGATGGAAGACTGGGTGAAACAGATGGCGCCGCACACCGGCCACATGCACCTCAACGATAACGACTTGATTGCAGACCGCCACTGGGTACCCGGGGACGGAGAGATCGACTGGAAAAACTGCAGCCGCCTGCTGGAGAAATACGGGCTGAGATGTCCTGTTTTGCTGGAACTGGGCGGGATCGAAAACCAGAGAAGAGCACTGGAATATATGAGAGAGGTCGGCGTATGAACAATTACAGCAAAGAATTGATGAAGGTTCTGGACACCGGAATCGCTCTTTCAAAAGAAAAAGACAGAAACAAGCTGCTGAGCATGATTCTGGAGGCCAGCATGGAAATTGCGCGCTGCGACGCGGGCACGCTGTACATGAACAAAGACGGTTTTCTCCATTTCAAGGTGATGAAGACCATTTCCATGGGCGTGGACAAGGGGAAGAACGGCGAGCCCATCGATCTGCCTCCGGTTCCCATCGCTCCGCAAAATATATGCGCCTACACCGTTCTCAAGGGCAGGCCTCTGAATATTCCGGACGTGTACGCCAGCTGCGAGTTTGACTTTTCGGGGCCGATCCAGTATGACAAGCTCACCGGCTATCATACGGGATCCATGCTGACCATTCCGCTGATCAATCAGGAGGATGATGCGGTAGGGGTTATGCAGCTGATCAATGCCCTGGATGAAGAGGGAAATATTACGGCGTTTTCTGCCGATGTGGAACGGGTGATTCTTTCCCTTGCCTCACAGGCGGCCATTACCATGACCAACATGCAGTACCTGGAGGAACTCAAGAACCAGATGTGGTCCTTCACGGAGGCCATGGCGGAAGCCATCGACGCCAGAACGCCGTACAACGCCAACCATGTGCGGAATGTGGCACGGTATGCCGGCGAGATTGCGGACTATATCAACGAGCTCCACGAGAAGGGGCTGGAAGAGGAAGCATTCCCGCGGGAAAGAAAGGAACAGCTGGTCATGAGTGCTTTGCTCCATGACCTGGGTAAGATGGCCGTTCCGACGAAAATCATGAACAAGGCCACCCGTCTGGAAGAGCGGCTGGGTATGATTCAGAGCCGGTTTGAAAATTTCGGGCTGCGGTATAAGGTGCAGATGCTGGAGGGAAAGCTTTCGGCGTCGGAATATGCGGAGCAGATCCGGAACCTGGAGGAAACCTGGACGCTGGTGGAATCGGTGAACAGTGCAGGCTTCCTGGACGACGAAAAAGAAGCACGGCTGTTGAAAGCCTTTGAGAATGTATTTTGGGAAGAGGGGAAGGCGGAACCGTTCTTCACGGAGGAAGAAAAAGAGGATCTGCTCATTAAGAAGGGCACGCTGACCGCGAAAGAAAGAGCTGTGATGGAAAGCCACGTGGACATGACGGAGCGGATTTTGAACAAAGTCCACTTTAATTCCAGGGACAAGGACGTGGCAAAATGGGCCATTCAGCATCACGAATGTCTCAACGGAAAGGGCTACCCGCGAAAGCTGACGGAGGAGGAGCTGCCTCTGGAGTCGCGGATCCTGGCGGTGGCGGATATCTGTGATGCGCTGCTGGCGTCGGACCGGCCGTATAAAAAGCCGATGCCTCGCGAAAAGGCCTTCGCCATCATGCACGATATGGCCCGAAGCGGCAATATCGATGAGAAGCTGGTAGACTATCTGGAGCAATGCATTTTACAGTAAATGGAGTACACCGGACGGTAACATCGTATATCCGACGGTAAATGGAGGTGAAAAAATTGGGTAATTTTTTGAAAAAAACAGGAGGGCGGCTGCTGGTTCTGATCTGCTGCGTGATTTTAATCGCGGGGCTGCTGACCGGCTGCGGCGGAAATGCGGGTGGTTCTGCAGGATCCGGCAATGCAGGTGACAGCAGCGCTGACGGCAGCAATGGATCCGGCGGTCAGGCCGGGGATTCTGCCCGTACCATCGTCGTGGAAGAGACCAACGGCACCACGGTGGTGCTGGATGAGTCGAAGGCAAGCACCAATGCGTATAAAGGCATGCA
>JBJESY010000283.1:0-10725 GCA_051883035.1 Anaerovoracaceae bacterium
GTAACGGGTGCCTTTTTTCAGAGATTTGGAATTCGTATAGGCTCTGGCGGACCCGGAGCTTGTCTTATAGAATGCTTTTCCGCCGGTTACTTTGCTTCTCACGGTGGAACGGAATACTTCAAAGTAGTCCACGCTGTAGCCGGCAGACTTGGTCCAACTGATACGGATCTTCCCACCGCTCAGCTTTGTCGTTGCCGCCTTGATTTTTGTATTCTTCACACCTGCAATCGTTTTTGACGTCCGGATTTCGGAGGCCGTTTCTTCCCAAGTCTGTCCGTCTTTCGCAAAAAATACCTGGATCCGATCTCCATCCTTGTACTTCAAAATCTTTTCTGCCGAAGTTTCTATGTCATTGACAAGGATTCTGTCGACATGGCAGCCTTCATTGGCATAAATCAGCAGTTCTCCGTAATTGCCTTCGTCTATATAGCCGCAGGAGCCGTTGGTGATATCCAGAGTGTATGTCAGTTTTTCCAGCTTCGGTATCACCGTTTCTTTTCCATAGCCGCACTCCGTACAGGTTTGCACCGCAGATCCTGTTTTTTCTTCCGTCGGCTCCGTCACAGTTACCGGGTCTCCAAAAGTATGCACATGCGCGGTTCCCTCTCCCAGTTCCAGGTGCTGACCCTCCCCATTGGTCGATATACCAGTGCAAATGCAGTTTTCCAGTACAACAATGGATTCCCCATGATTGTATCCTACGAAAGCTCCCACCAGTTTGTCTCCTTCAGCGGTACCGCTGAAAATACAATCTTTCAGCTGAACGGATACTCCCATGGATGCCAGTCCCCCAATTTGATCAAATGAATAGTCTGAGGCGGAATATCCAGGTCCTGCTCCTCCCAGTACCTCACCGGAAAAAGAACACCCCTGCAGAACAGTTGGATATGCATGATCGCCGCCACGGGCTGCGGCTTCAACCACCAGACCGCCAACACCTCTTGTTCCCACCAGAATCGCAGAGCTATGGCAGTTCACAATCTTTGCGCCTCTTGTCAGTCCGCAGATGCTGGCACAACTTCCGTTTCTGAAATAGGAATTTTTCAGGGTTACATTGCGGATAGTGCCCCCGTCACAGCTTCCAAACAGTGCAATGTCAGACGCCGCTCCCGCATCCCTGTATAAACCTGAAATGCTATGTCCATTTCCCTCAAAAGTGCCTTTAAACGCTGTGTTACTGCTGATGGATGTCCATGTTCGCAACCCGTGGCCATAGAGCGGGATTTCTGCCCCGTTGTATAGTGGATTGTACTGCTTAAAGGGTTCCACTGAATTATCATGGCTGAACACTCCCTCGTTGACAACAATATCATCCATCAGCTCAATGACTGCTCCCTCACAGGATGTTCGCTGTGTATTGGTAATTTGCGCGAAATGATATAATTCATCCGCGTTGGAGATGGTGTATGTCCATCCGCTTCTGATTACAATATCCGAGGAATCCAGTGGAACGGTAGGCCCTGCTTCGGCAGTACCCATGTGAGACAGCAGCAGAAGCAAGAGAACGCCGGTCAATAAAACAAATCTGGAAATCCTTCTGTCATTGGTATAGTTTTTCATTTTCTGTACACTCCATTCTTACAACACAATCAGTTCCGTCACATAGACCGCCACGCAGGAGGCTACAGCCACCTTAAACAGATTTCCGTCGATCCAGGCCACAATCACAGCCACAAGAAAGGCCACGATACCGGAGACCGGCGTGCTGGTTGCCGTGATGATGGCCGGAAAGGCCATGACCGCCAGGGTCACATACGGTACATAATACAGGAAGGAACGGATAAACGTATTGGTAATCTCCTTCTGGATCAGTGTCAGCGGCAGTACCCGGATGGCATAAATGGTCAGTGCCGCCACGATCAGATAAATATATGTATTCTGTGAAAAACTCATGGCTTCACCTCCGTTTCATTCACCGTCTCTTTTTCCGCTTCTTCTGCGGCGGATACACCGGTGATCTTTTCCGGCGGAACCGGTCGGATGACGGCAGCAGCTGCTGCGATTACGATAGTCAGAATGATGATCCGAGTACCGCCGGAAATCTCCCGAAGCAGCGGCAGATAGGTGAAAGCGAGGCTTCCCGCCATAGAGGCCAGCACCACCAGGGCCACGGCCTTATCTTCCTTGGCTGCCGGAATCACCACTGCCAGGAACATGCCATAAAGTGCCACAGACAGTGCGCTTACCATGCTCAGCGGCAGAATATTTCCCAGCAGTACGCCCAGCACAGTACCCAGCGCCCAGCCGGGCGATGCCACCGTGGCTGCGCCGTAATTATAGTACGGATTCAGGTTTCCTTTCACAGAAGCCGCAATCCCGAAAATTTCATCTGTCACGAAGTAGGCCATCAGCATACGCTTCGGCATGGATGTATCCGGACTGATCTTCTGCGACAGGGCGCAGGACATGAGCAGATACCGGATATTGATCACCAGCTGGGTCAGTATCATGGCCACATAGCCCGACTGTCCCGCTATAATAGTGATTACGGCAAACTGTCCCGCCGATGCATGCATCATCAGGGACATGAGCCCCATCTGAAAAGCTGTAATTCCCGCTTCCCGGGCAGTGATGCCCAGCGTGAATCCTACTGCGAAATACCCGAGACCGATGGGAATTCCGTCCCGGAGGCCTCTCATATACCATCTCTTGTTTTCGTTTCCTGTTTCCAGTCTTGGTTCCATTTGTGCGACTCTTCTTTTCTACTCTTCTTTTTCTTCAAATCCTTCAAAATATTTTTCCAGCCGAGGCTTCGGCAGACTCCAGCGGTACCTAGCTGCCATGATCCGAAGTACCACCACTGCCGCTGTTCCCACGATCATGGAAATGCCCGCACCGAATACCGGCCACATCAGCGCACAGGCTGCAGCCCCCAGAATCGATGCACTGGCGTAAAAATGTTTCACGAAAATATACGGCGGTTCGGATGCCATGGTATCCCGAAGCACACCGCCGCCCACGCCGGTCATGGCTCCCACGAAAATCAGCAGGAACAGACTGTAATCATCGGACAGACTGTAAGCCGTACTGATTCCGACCACGGTGAAAATGCCCAGCCCCACGGAATCCATCACCAGCATCAGCAGATCATACAGATGCTGCCTTCTGGCAAAGAACCGGAGAACCCACGGCGTGCAGACCACCAGCGCCGTGACGATGGCTACGGTCGCATAGATCGGATTTTGAAAAGTCTTCGGCGGGTGGATTCCCAGAATCAGGTCCCGGATCACGCCGCCGCCCACTGCAGTGGTCAGACCCAGAATGGAAATCCCCAGAATGTCCATCTTTTTCTGCAGTCCCAGCATGGCGCCGGATACAGAAAATGCGATGGTTCCGATAATCTCAAGGGCAAATGAAATAAATGCAGACATGAAAAAACACCTCCAAAGCAGTTCTGTCAAGTATAAATAAGTACAAAAGCTTCGCTCTGTCTTTTTACCTGAAAGATTCTCCGGCAATACATTCGGTGCACAGCGTTCTGCTGCACCGCCTGCCGAATTGCTTCATCGGTGGTACCACTTGTCGCCCATTTTAATGTCTGTCACAGGTTCTGTCCCGGCTTCATGGCTTCAACACTTTCCAGAGGGCTGTCCGAAAACGGTCCTTTTGCCTGAGAGTTTTGCCCCTTCGGCGGCCGTCGCAATTCTTGCGCAGCGCTCTCCCGTTTTCATCAACCAGCGGGAACAGTATATCACGGACGAAGCGGCAATGTCAACGAATATTGCTTTTTCACCGCTGAGATGGTATACTTTTGACATTGAAGCAATTGTGATCACCAAACAACAGGGGGAAACGGATGAACAACAACAATCAGAAAATTTTTTTCGACAACTTTAAAAATCCCAACGGCAGTTACCATATCCCGGTCTGGCTGATCATTGTCGGATTCATTATTAACTGGATGCTGGGAATCGGTCTGCTGTTCGCGCATCTGTGCGAGGATAAGACCAGTACGATTCCTTTCGAAGACGATTCTTATACCGTAAAACAGGATCCGCCGGGGTACAGCCAGCCTGTAAAGCGGACTGTAACAACAGCGCCGAAATCAAAAAAGAAAAAGAATCCGGCGGCAGTACTGACCGGGCTGGGCATTTTCACTGCAGCTGTGGGTGTTCTGGATCTGCCGGATTCCGTCCAGTATCTGGTCTGGTGCATCCAGAATAACACGGGGATTTCCTACGGTGTGCAGGATGTGGCAGAAAACTGCATCTGGATCCTTTCCGGTCTGGCCATGCTTCTGGGTGCGAAACGGCTGCGCACGGGACAGCAGCGCAGGAACAAGATTGCGGCTATCGTGGGCGACGCCAGCTACATACCTGTTTCCGAAATTGCGGATGCCCTGCCTGCTTCCAGATCCAAAACCGAAAAATATCTGCAGCAGTGCATTGACAGCGGCATGTTCGGTGAGAAAGCTTATCTGGATATGCGTTCTGACTGTCTGGTGGTCAGGGGTCCGGCACCGATGTCAAAGAAGGAACAAGAGGCAGCGGAAGCCGCCCGTAAAGCTGCAGAAGCGGCAGAGGAAACCCTGGACGAATACGGCCGCATTCTGAAGGAGATCCGGGATATCAACGATAAGATCCCCGGTGAGGAATTCTCAGCGAAGATTGACCGGCTGGAAGATCTGACCTCGAAAATCTTCAAACTGGTCCAGGCGCAGCCGGAGAAGCAGAAAAAGCTTCGGAAGTTCATCAACTACTATCTGCCCACCAGTCTGAAGCTGCTGCACAGCTACGAGCAGTTGGATGCACAGGGTATTGAAGGAAAAAACATTTCCGAATCCAAGCAGCAGATTGAGGAAACCATGGACACCATGATCTCCGCCTTCGAAAAGCAGCTGGACAACCTCTTCACTTCGGAAAGCATGGATATCTCGGCAGATATCGCAGCCATGCAGAATCTGATGCGTGCCGACGGCCTCATTGAAAACGAGTTTTCAGAGGCCATGGGCAAGAGTATGTCCGGCGAGAAACTGCAATAGCTGCAGCAAATACTTCTCTCAGAATCAAACAGCACCGTATGCTCGCCGCACACGGTGCTGTTCTTTCTGTTCTGTTTGTATTATCTCCGAATATTCCGGTCGATCAGCTTCTCACGGAACTCCTCTCCGCCTCGGATCTGCTCCAGTTCATCCGGTCCGAACAGCTCTTTCGCGAACAGCTTAATGGTTCTGGCTGCGGAGGAAATCGCGCCGGCACCCTTGTGAGCTGCGGTCTTCACGTTTTCATTTCTCTCCTGCCGCTTCTGTTCCAGTTCCGTTTCGCACTGTTCACACAGGCTGCGCTTTTCTTCCGTATCCGGCAGCTCGCAGAAGCATCTTCTGCAAACATAAACGGTTTTCGTTCCGCAGTTCGGACAATAGTTAAAATCTGACGTCTGCTTTACCTGTTTCACATGCAGTCTGCAGTCCGGATTCGGACATCCTTTTTTTCTGTTATCTGTTGCCATCTCTTTTTCCTCCCATTAACATGAAACAATTTTTCTTTCCGATTCTGTTTATCCCAGTTCCACCATATGGAACTTCTTCTTTCCCTTCTGGATCAGCAGCTTGCCGTCCTCGAACATATCGACGGTCACCATCATCTTCTTATCGGTGACCTTCTTGCCGGCAACCGTCAGGCCGCCCTGCTCGATGGTCCGGAATCCTTCGCCGTTACTCGGAACCAGGCCCAGCTGACGGATCAGGTTTACCACGCCCATGCCTTCGCCTTCAAATTCAGAGGCAGCCATCACGGTCGTCGGAATGTTTTCCATGGAGCCACCGCCGGCGAACGCTGCCCGGGCACCGTCCAGTGCCTTCTTCGCTTCCTCTTCACCGTGCACCAGCTTGGTCACTTCGTAAGCCAGAATTTCCTTGGCCTTGTTGATTTCAGCGCCTTCCAGGGCAGACAGCCGTTCCACCTCTTCCATCGGCAGGAAGGTCAGCATCCGCAGGCACTTGTTCACGTCCTGGTCCCCTACATTCCTCCAGTACTGGAAGAATTCATACGGGCTGGTCTTTTCCGGGCTGAGCCAGAGAGCTCCCTTGGCCGTCTTGCCCATCTTCTTGCCTTCGGAATTGGTCAGCAGGGAGAAGGTCATGCCATACACTTCTTTTCCGGTTTTCTTTCTGGTCAGATCCACACCGCCGATGATGTTGGACCACTGGTCGTTGCCGCCGAACTCAATCTTCACATCGAAATCCCGGGCCATGACCATGAAATCATAGCTCTGCAGCAACATGTAGTTCAGTTCGAAGAAGGTCAGACCGCCTTCCCGCTCCATTCTCTGCTTGAAGCATTCTGCGCGGAGCATGTTATTTACGTTAAATACGGAACCAATTTCCCGCACGAAGTCGATATAGTTCAGCGGACGGATCCAGCGGGCGTTGTTTACTGCAACAGCCTTTCCAGGAATCGGTTCCCGGTTCTGATGGCCCGGTTCGTATACACCGTTGTTTCCTTCATACTTCCACTCTTCATCGAAGTCCAGAAACTTGTCAAACAGCTTCTTGAACTGCTGACAGTTGTGTTCGATGGTGTCCACATCCATAATCTGACGCATGTCGGTCCGGCCGGAAGGATCACCCACCATGCCGGTGCCTCCGCCGATGAGAACCACCGGGGTATGACCGAATTTCTGCATGTACATCATGATGATGACCTGCATGAAATGACCCACATGGAGGCAATCTGCCGTCGGGTCGAAACCGATGTAGAACTTCACCTTCTCATTCTGCAGCAGTTCCCGCACCTTCTCTTCGTCGGTGCACTGCTCGATGAAGCCTCTCTCCTTCAGCACATCATATACATTATCAAATTTACTCACGTTATCCGGAATAAAATCAAAATTCATTTTTTATCTATCCTCCAAAACTTTATTTCGTACCGTACAGACGGTCGCCGGCATCGCCCAGACCAGGCAGGATGTAGGCGTTTTCGTTCAGCTTTTCATCCTTGGCCGCAATATAGATGTCCACATCCGGATGAGCCTTCTGAAGTGCCTCGATGCCTTCCGGTGCAGCAATCAGACACATGAAGACGATGTCGCTTCCGCCCCGCTGCTTGATGAAATCAATGGCCGCTGCTGCAGATCCACCGGTAGCAAGCATCGGATCCACTACGAAAATTTTTCTCTTTTCAATATCCTTTGGCAGCTTGCAGTAGTACTCCACCGGTTCATGGGTGTCCGGATCCCGATACAGACCCACATGACCAACCTTTGCATTCGGTACCAGCGCCAGCATACCGTCTACGAAGCCAAGGCCTGCACGCAGAATCGGAACAATGGCGATATCTTCTCCCTTCAGCATGTTTACCTTCGTTCTGCACATCGGCGTCTCAATTTCCACTTCTTCCAGCGGAAGCTGCCGCGTCGCCTCGAAGCCCATGAGCATAGCCACTTCCTTCGCCAGTTCCCGGAATTCCTTCACGTTGGTTTCCGTCCTTCTCATCAGGGACACTTTATGCTGAATTAACGGATGATCAAATACGTATACTTTTCCCATTTCTGCCTCTCTTTCCTGTTCTTCGCAAAATATTTTTTCCCGGCGGTTTTCCGCCGTATATTACATCTGGTCCAGCATATCGGTTCTTCTCAGGTGTCTTCCACCCTCAAATTCCGTATCCAGCCAGGCGTCCACAATCTCCATGGCAAGACCTGTTTCCGTGGTTCTGCCGCCCAACGCCAGAATATTGGCATTGTTATGCTGCTTCGTCAGACGAGCCATTTCCACGGAAGTGCAGAGGCCGCAGCGAATGCCCTTCACTTTATTGGCAGCAATGGAAATTCCGATACCGGTTCCGCAGACTACGATGCCAAGGTCTGCTTTTCCGGACGCCACGGCCTCCCCGCAGGCTTTGCCGTAAACCGGATAGTCCACCGATTCTTCCGAATGGGTTCCCAGATCCAGAACTTCCAGTCCTCTTTCCATCAAGTGCTTCTTCACTTCTTCCTTCAGTGCGAAACCGCCGTGGTCACTTGCTACTGCAATTATCATCGCAATTTCCTCCTCTTTTCCTTCATCTCTGTAATTATACACGTATCACATGATAGCCTGCTGATTTAAACATGCGGTTCATCACAGCGAAGCCTACGCCGTCTTCCTTCAGTGCCGCTGCGAAGATTACATCCACACCGCTCTTATCAAAAGCCCGGAGCTGTGCGAAAAAGTCGTGGGCCGCCTCTTCCGGCCGACTGTCATCATACAGAATGATGCCAACCTTTTCACCGCGTTCTGCACGTTCCATCTTAGCTTCCGCGATGGCAAGACGCACCTTCTCAGGTTCTCCTTCGAAGATGATCATCTCTGCCTTCGGCGCATAATGCTTATATTTCATCCCCGGAGATTTCGGGTGAAACTCTGTATTCGTCTCCATCAGACTGTCACTGCTGCGGTGAATGTCCGGCCGCACCAGCAGTGTCGGATCCAAAGCAACCTTCTTTCCCAGCACCCGGCTCAGATCCTCTGCGGTCAGTTTCCCCGGCCTCAGAATCATCGGTGGGTCCTGGGTCATGTCCACCACAGTGGATTCGATACCGATCTGACATGGCTCTCCCATGATTACCGCATCAATTCTGCCGTTCAGGTCATCCAGTACATGCATGCCGGTGGTCGGGCTGGGTCGACCGGAGGCATTGGCACTGGGTGCCGCAATCGGCAGCTCGGAAGCTTCAATCAATGCCAGAGCCACCGGATGGTTCGGCATGCGAACAGCCACAGTGGAAAGTCCTCCCGTGGTGACCCGGGGAACAACCGGCAGGGCCGGTACCACCATGGTCAGAGGTCCCGGCCAGAATGCATCCATCAGGATCTCCATGTCTTTCGTAATCTGATCTGTCAGTTTTTTCAGATCGTCTTTCGACGATATGTGAACGATCATCGGATTGTCACTGGGGCGGCCTTTTGCTGCATAGATTTTTGCAGCTGCTTCTCCGTTCATTCCATCCGCACCCAGACCATAAACCGTCTCTGTGGGAAATGCCACCAGGCCGCCGTCGCGAATGATTGCTGCTGCCGCCTGGATATCAGATGGTTCTGTTCCCAGTATCATCGTTTCAATTTTTTTCATTGATTTCATCTCGATTCTTTCTAACGAAAAAAGCCGTTAGAAGTTTTTCATCTTCTCTGCCTGGTCGCTGGTAATCAGGCCATCGACAATCTCATCGATATCACCGTCCAGGAAGCTGTCCAGCTTATAGATGGTCATACCGATTCTGTGATCGGTAATACGGCCTTGCGGGAAGTTGTAGGTCCGGATTCGTTCACTGCGGTCACCGGAGCCCACCTGACTCTTTCGTTCTGCAGAGATCTCTGCATTCTGTTCCTGCAGCTTCATGTCATACAGACGAGAACGAAGCACCTTGAAGGCCTTATCCTTATTTTTGATCTGGGACTTTTCGTCCTGACAGGTAACCACCAGCCCCGTCGGAATGTGGGTCAGCCGCACTGCAGAGTCTGTGGTGTTTACGCACTGACCGCCGTTGCCGGAGGAACGGTACACATCCACTCTGACATCGTTTGGATTAATTTCCACTTCCACATCGTCTACTTCAGGCAGCACTGCCACAGTAGCTGCAGAAGTATGAATTCTTCCGGAGGATTCTGTGGCCGGTACACGCTGTACGCGGTGAGTGCCGCTTTCATATTTCATGCGGGAGTAAGCACCCTTACCCTTGATCAGGACACTGGCCTCCTTGATGCCGCCGATACCGGTATCATTGACATCCATCAGTTCTGCCTTCCAGCCGCGGCGCTCCGCATATCTTAAATACATTCTCAGAAGATCCTGACCGAAAAGAGCTGCCTCTTCCCCGCCGGTACCGGCACGGATTTCCAGAATAACGTTTTTCTCATCGTTTGGATCCTTCGGCAGCATGAGGATCTTCAACTCCTCTTCCATCTTCGGAATCTGATCCTCCAGATCAGAAAGCTCCATCTTCGCCAGTTCCTTCAGTTCCTCATCGCCGGATTCCAGCATCTCCTTCGCCTCTGCAATGCCTTCCTTCGCCTTCTTATATTCCTTATACTTATTGACGATGGGCTCCATTTCACCCATTTCTTTGATGTGTTTCTGCCAGACAGGCTGGTTGTTGATCACGTCAGGGTCAGATACCTTCAGTGCCAGCTCTTCATATTTTTCCAAAATAAAATCCAGTTTGTCGAACATGTCATTCTCCTATATTCTTTTATACTCTTTGTTCTCACAGATTCTCCGGTTTTCAGGCACGCAAAAACCGGGTATAACTCGTAATATCCTAATTTATTATTGTACCATAAAAATCGCTGCAGAAAAACACAAACTTTGAAAAAAACAGTCAAAATTCCCCTTTTATGGCGGTTTTCACGGCAAAGGAAAACCCGGAAGATATCTTCCGGGTTTCGTCTTCTGATTACTAGTCGATCTTGTACTTGTTCTTGAACTTTTCCACACGGCCGCCTCTGTTGATGAACTTCTGCTGACCGGTAAAGAACGGATGGCATGCTGAGCATACGTCAAGTCTTAATTCTTCCTTCGTGGATCTGGTAATAAAGGTATTACCACATGCGCAAGTAACTTTACATTCCTTATAATCAGGATGGATTCCTTCCTTCATGTTTCTCCCTCTTTCCTGCTCTGGTATCTGACCTTCGCATAATAATATGGTTTACTGTAAAATCCGTTACAGCCCTTATACTATACCACAGGTTCTTATGCAAAACAAGCACTTTTTAGCGCTTTTTTCGTTTTTTTATTTCTTCTTTCT
>JBJESY010000284.1:0-10652 GCA_051883035.1 Anaerovoracaceae bacterium
CGTCTGCCAGCTGCTTCTGCGTCATGCCCGTTTCCGTTCTCAGGGTGTAAATCAGACTTCCTGTTTTTTCTCGATTCATATTCACAGTTTTCTCTCCCTTCCAACGATGAGTATATCATGACAGCTGCCGACGTACAATCGACGCTCCGTAGAGTTCCCGCACCAACGAGTTTTCCTACACCAAAGAGTCTCCCTCCGGAACAGTCTTAAAACATGCCCAGGCTCTTAAACAGAAAAATCCAGCAAAACATGGTCACGCTGGCCAGCGCAGAGGAAAAGACCACTGCATTGGCCGCCAGCTGTCCGTTGCTGTCCATCTGCTCTGCCATGGTGAAGGAGGAAACAGCCGTCGGCGAAGCGAATACCGCAATCAGCGTTACGAAGGATACGCCCCGCAGGCCGATCAGTGCGCCCACCGTCAGAGCCACCGCCGGCACAATGACCAGCCGGCTCAGGACGCAGATGATCAGATTTCTTTTCTCCTCTCCCATATCCCGCAGATTCAGAGACATGCCCAGGATAACCAGCGCCATGGGGGTAGCCACATCCTTCAGCGAAAAAATCACATCCTCCACCAGGTCCGGCAGTACGATATGAAACGGCACCGTCAGAATGCCCAGCACTGCGCCGATGATCAGAGGATTTTTCGCGATTCCCTTCAGGATCTGCAGCGGACTGGGTTTCCCGCCACGGAACAGTTCCAGCACTACCACAGCCAGCACATTAAACAGCGGCACCACGATGGTCACAGCGATGGCTGCCGTAGTCAGCTGTTCTCCGCCGAAAATATTGGAGACAATCGGGATTCCCATAATCACGAAATTACTGCGGTAAATGGCCTGTATCATGGCACCCCTGTTTTTGTTCTCCGGTTCGATCTTCACGATCACCGCCATGGCAGTAAAGAAGACCGCCAGAATCATCAGGATGCAGTATCCGATCAGCTTTTTATCAAATGCCTCTCCGATCTCAGCACCATAGATGTTGCTGAACATGAGGCACGGAAAGAACACGTTGAATACCAGTTTATTGAGTTTCTTTACTTCCGTCTCATTCAGGAAATTTTTTCTTCGCAGCAAAACACCGATGGCCATGATGATGAACATCGGTGCCACGGCTTCCAGTGATATGATAAAGTTTTCAAGCACTTATTATTTCCTTCCTCTGTACAATTTCATCCACAAAACGAGTAATTTCATCCGCAAAACGTTCCTACCGGATCTGACCGCTGCCGTGAATGATATATTTATACGTGGTCAGTTCCTGCAGTCCCATGGGCCCTCTGGCGTGAAGCTTCTGGGTGGAAATGCCCATCTCGCATCCCAGACCGAATTCTCCGCCGTCAGTAAACCGGGTGGACGCATTGACATAGACCGCCGCACTGTCCACCATGCGGGTAAACAGATCCGCGTGGGCTTTTGTTTCCGTAATGATGGCCTCGCTGTGGCCTGTGGAATGAGCTGCAATATGGGCGATGGCTTCTTCCACCGAATTTACCACCTTCACGCCCATCTTGTAATCCAGATATTCCGTGTCAAAATCCGCACTCTCGGCTTTTTCTCCCGCAATCACTTTCGCTGCCTGCGGATCCAGGTGAAGTTCCACCGGGATGTTTCCCTCTGCAGTTCGTTTCTCTACCAGCCTGCCGGCCAGCTTCGGCAGGAATTCATCTGCCACAGACCGGTGGACCAGCAGCACCTCTGCCGCATTGCATACGGACGGGCGGCTTGTCTTGGCATTCTCAATGATGTCCAGTGCCATCTCCTGATCCGCACTGTCGTCCACATAGATGTGGCAGATTCCTGTGCCTGTCTGAATGCAGGGCACCTTGGCGTTTTCGGTGCAGGACCGAATCAGCCCTGCGCCGCCCCGCGGGATCAGCAGGTCGATGTAGCCCACACCATGCATCAGTTCCAGTGCACTTTCCCGGGAGGTATCCTCCACCAGCTGCACCGCTTCCCGAGGCAGCCCGGCGGCGGCCAGGCCCTCCTGGAGGGCCCGGCAGATGGCCGCCGCCGAACGCCAGCTCTGCCGCCCCGCGCGCAGAATGCCGGCGTTCCCGCTCTTCAGAGCGAGGGCTGCCGCATCACTGGTCACATTGGGCCGGCTTTCGTATATGATGGCGATGACACCAAGGGGCACCGCCGTTTTTTCTATAATCAGGCCGTTAGGTCTTTCGATTCGCTCCAGAACCCGTCCCACCGGATCCGGAAGTTTGGCCACATCACGGATACCGTCTGCCATAGCATCAATTCGTGCACGGGTCAGAGCCAGGCGATCAATCATCACATCAGAAACCGTACCGCGGGCTTCTTCCACATCCAGTGCATTTTCCTTCAGAATTTCCTCCGAAAAAGCCTGCAGGCAGTCCGCCATCATACGCAGCGCCTGATTTTTCTGCTCCGAAGGCGCTGCAGAAACCGCCGGGACTGCAGATTTTGCCGAGCGCATAATTTCAAGAGTCGTTCTCATGGTCGTCTACTCCTTCCTTCTGGCCGCAAACCGGGTTCCCACCGGCTTTCCGTCCATAATATCGTACAGGATATACGGATCCCGTCCGTTGGTAATAATCATGTCACAGCCGGCGTTTACAGCGATTTCCGCCGCCTCCAGCTTGGTCACCATGCCGCCGGTGCCCAGACTTCCGCTGCTGCCGCCGGCCGCTGCCTTCAGTTCTTCCGTAATCTCTGAAACCAGAGGAATCAGTTTGGCATCCGGATCTTTATTCGGGTCTGCCGTGTACAGTCCGTCGATATCGGAAAGGATGATGTACAGGTCTGCCTCTACCTCACGGGCCACTACAGCGCCCAGGGTGTCATTGTCACCGATGACGATCTGCTCCGTGGCCACGGTGTCATTTTCATTGACGACAGGAAGAGCATGAAAATCCAGCAGCGTGTTCATGGTGTTGGTGAAGTTTTCCCGCCGGCGGTCGTCGTTGATGTCGGAAGCCGTCAGCAGAAGCTGGGCTACCGTGTGATTGTACTCGGAAAACAGTTTGTCATAGGTATACATCAGCTCGCACTGGCCTACGGCAGCCGCCGCCTGCTTGCCGGGAAGGGTATCGGGGCGTCTGGTCAGCCCCAGTTTGCCCATGCCCATGCCGATGGCGCCGGATGAAACCAGAATCACCTCATGGCCTGCGTTTTTCACATCGCTGAGTACCTTACACAGCTTTTCCATATGTCGGATATTCAGATGCCCTGTTGCCGCATGGGCCAGGGTGGATGTTCCAACTTTAATGACAATTCTCATAGATGCCTCCTCTACCGCAGCTGCGGTTCCTCCGGGCGCTTGATGACCTTGCCGTCGATCAACACATAGTGTATTTTCGTCGGTATAGTCAGCGGGCTGCCGTCAGTGATGACGATGTCCGCATCCTTCCCCACTTCCAGGGAACCTACCCGGTCTGCAATGAGGCAGTGCCGGGCCGGATTAATGGTGATGGCCTGCAGTGCCATGAACGGATCCATCCCGCTTTCCACTGCAATTCCGGCGCATACCGGCAGGAATTCCTGCGGAATCACCTGGGCATCGGTGATGATGGAAACCTGGCATCCTGCTTCTGCCAGTACTTTCGGTGTCTGCCAGCTCAGATTGCGCATTTCAAATTTGGAAGCGCTTGTCAGGGTCGGTCCCACCGCCAGCGGCACATTTTCCTTCGCCAGCTCCTCTGCCACCAGATGACCCTCTGTCACATGCTCCAGCGTGATATTCACATCGAATTCTCTGGCAATCCGCAATGCGGTAAAGAAATCCTGTGCCGCATGGGCGTGGGCCTTCAGCGGGATTTCCTTTTTCAGCACCGGAATCAGTGCCTCCATCTTCATGTCCAGATCCGGACGCTTTTCCGGATCGTCTCCTGCGGCCTCCTTTTTTTCCAGATACTCTTTTGCCTGTGCCAGGGCCTGACGCAGGTAAAATGCCGTTGTCATCCGGCTTGTGGTAAACTTACTGTGCCAGTTCTTCGGATTTTCACCGAAGGCACACTTCATGCCGATGGCTTCTTTTACAATCATATTGTCGATGCGGTCACCCCAGGTTTTCACCGCAGCAAAGGTGCCGCCCAGTACATTGGTGCTTCCCGGTCCGGTGCAGACTGTGGTTACGCCTGCCAGTGCTGCCGCACGCATGCCTTCATCCATGGGATTGATTCCATCGATGGCCCGCAGCTGCGGCGTCACGATATCGTTCTCTTCGTTATAGTCCATCTGCACCTGTCCGGCGCCATGGCCGTCCAGCCCGGTATGACAGTGTGCTTCCACGAAGCCCGGATACACTTCCAGACCGGATGCGTCGATGATTTCTGCCCCTTCCGGGATTTCCAGATTCGTGCCGATGGCGATGATTTTTCCGGACAGTTCAGACTCGGTTCCGGACACCAGAATGTCCGCCATGTAAGCTTCCCGGTTTACTGCATCATTGATAAGTCCGTTTTTAATACAAATCATTTTATTTCCTCCCATCTTATACCAACTGCAGCAGTCTGTCATGCAGCATACCGTTGCTGATCGTCACATTCCCCCAGTTCGAATCAATCCGAAGTTCTTCTCCCTGCAGATCTGTCACCGTTCCGCCTGCCTCTTTTACGATCAGGATACCGGCAGCATAATCCCACGGAAAAAGGCCTTCCTCCACATAGCAGTCTGCCCGGCCGCAGGCCACATAACACAGGTCCAAAGCAGCAGACCCCATTCTGCGAATATCCACACTGTTTTCGTACAGCTTCCGAATGCGGCTGAAGACCTGCTCGGAATTCTTCCGATATGCCGGATTGGTACCTACCAGACAGACTGCTTCAGAAAGCTCCATACAGCCACTGACATGAATCGGACTTCCATTGAGAAATGACCCCTCTCCTTTTACAGCAGTGAACATTTCATCGCTGAAAGGGTTATACACGATGCCCAGTACCACCTCTTTTTGAACCGACAGTGCCAGGGAAATCGCGCTGTGGCGAAATCCGTGAATCAGATTCAGAGTGCCGTCTACCGGATCCAGGATCCAGGTCGGTTTGCTGAGATCCAGATCCGAATTATCCTTTTCTTCTCCCATAAACTGAATTTCCGGGGCCAGGCTGTGCAGTCCCTGCTGCAGTGTTTCCTGTACCATTGTATCAATGTCCGTTACGAAATCCTTTGGTGCCTTTTTTCGGATCATATCATTGTGGACCTGTTCCAGAAGAAGCGTCCCTGCTTTTTTTACCTGTACCGAGGCATCCTTCAGAAGCTGGCTATCACTCTTTTCATTCATTGTCTTCTCCCTTTTCGGCTTTTCCGGGTTACAATTTTCGTTCTTTTTCTATTGTAACACACTTATCCTGCCTGCAAAAGAAAAAAAACGAATTGCACCTTTTTTCATGCACAACTCGTTTTCTTATTTTCATCTTATGTTTCAGGACCCGCTGGCAGGACATTCCCACTGCATTTCAATACCTGGCACGATGCAGTCCTCCCTGCCGTCAGAATTTCTCACGGTTGATCCATAATCCCAGTGCCGGGTTTGGAATGAAATAGATTTCTTCTCCATCCGGCAGGGTGTTGTACCCATACTGCAGTGTTTCCGGATTGTATCTTGCTGCAATCTCGTCGTAGTCTGCGGCGTGAAATCCTACCGATTCAATCTCTTTCCGGCTAATCTTCTTCACCGCATATGTAATTCTGAAACGATCATCCGAAGATCCATGGATCAGATGGGCTGCAGCACTCATATTATCCCGCAGATCCTGATTCTCCGGTTTTTCAAACTGTTCCAGTGTATGAATTCTCCCGCGGTATCCGTATTTGCGGATCAGCTGATCCACCGTTTCATCTTCGCCAAATCGCTCCACCCCCGGTGCCAGTACCAGCAGTTCTCCACCGTCCGCAATGGCCATACGTGTCCGGTAAACCGACTTGTTTCCAAGCCAGGTGCTTCGGAATTCAGACGGATCCAGATATACCACACATTTTCTGATTCCCGTTTCTACGAAATCAATGTTCTTTTCCTGCGACAACGCGATGGCTTTCTCCAGCACCTTCCGGGTATCTCCGATGAACAGTCCATGGGTCCGGATGTTTCCGCCCGGTGCGGTGCAGACGGTCAGTACAAAAAGAATCGGACGATGGCAGAGGAAATGCTCCAGCCCGTAGTCCAGTATTTTTCGAACCGGCGTATGATCTTTCCCCATCATTCGTTCCATACCGTAGACTGCACCCACCATATGGCTCTTATTGATCATGTCGCTTCCGCCTACACCCACAAAGAGATTCTTTGCGTGATTGGCCATGCCGATAACCTCATGGGGCACCACCTGTCCCACAGAAAGGATCAGGTCATACTTTTCATCCATGACCAGTTTATTGATTTCCACACTGACCGGATCATGCCACAGATTTTCAGAGATCTTTTCCATATACTCCGCAGGCACTTCTCCCAGCCGAACCACATCGGTCCGCCAGTTGTGCGGTATGAAAACGTCAAAAGGAATATCGCCGTACATACCTGCGGCTTCTTCCTCTGTCATTGGCACATGGGTTCCCAGCGCCGGCAGAATATCCACCTCACATCCCTGCTCTTTCAAAACATGGTAATACACATTGGTAATATACCCCGCATTGGAGTGAAGCCGGGTGAAATCCGGCGGAATAATCAGCACATGCTGCAGGCTTCGGCCTTCCAGACTGGAAATCAGGGCGCAGCGGATTTCCTCCTGTGTCAGACCCTCTTCCTGGTTTGCATAGATAAACTGTTCCATATTATCGGTTTCCTTTCTGATTATGATTGAAGCAGTAATGTGCAATTCCCCATGCCACCCCATCGTCTTCGCAGGATCGTGTGATCCAGTCAGCAGCGGTTTTCACCTCATCTGCCGCATTTTCCATGGCAATGCCGATGTCAGCAGCCTGCAACATGGTGATGTCGTTCAGGCTGTCTCCGAAGGATATGGTTTTCAGTTCAGGCACATCCTGCGAATCTTTCAGTGAAGCAGCCAGCGCCAGAAGCGCTTTTCCCTTGTTGGCATCTTTCTGATTGATCTCAATGTTCTGCGGCGACGAACTGGAGACAGCAATATTGGGGAACTGGAATTCCATTTCATGCAGGAGTTTATCTCGCAGCTCCATGTCCCGGGTAAAGAACTGAATCTTCTGTACGTTCTTCCGGCGTTCTGTCAGGAAATCCTTCAGTTCCGGCACAGGCTGCCGAAGGCTGTGATACATGTCCCGAATCGCCGCATCTTCTATGATTTCATCGACATTTGCCTTCATGGATTCTGTCATCCAGGCAGCATCCTCCATATAGCAGTCATATATCACAGGGAGCGAATCCAGATATTTCATGATTTCCACTGCCTGCTTCCAGGGAATTTCGGCCTGATACAACGAATTCCCACTTTCCAGATCCATGACCCGCGCACCGTTGATGGTAATGGCATAATGGAGAAAAGGCAGCTGCCGGATACACTCCGGCATGCCGCCATAAAACCGCCCAGTGGTGGGAACGATCTCCCATCCTGCTTCGAAGGCCTGCTGCAGCGCCCTGCGATTTGCTGCACTCAGTTCTTTTGCTGCATTCAGCAGCGTACCGTCCAGATCCAGTGCAATGATGCCTGCAATCGGTGCTTTCCGTTCTGCCGTTTTCCCCTGCATTATCCTACGCATTGTACGTTCCCGCAGAAGTATTCCCGCCATGACCTGTCCAGTTGGTGTGGAAAAATGCACCCCGCGGCTGATCGATTCTTTCATAGGTATGGGCGCCAAAGTAATCTCGCTGGGCCTGCAGCAGATTGGCCGGAAGCGTCTCTGTGGTATACCCGTCGAAGTAGTTCAGCGCAGAGGAGAATGCAGGCATTGGAATTCCCACTTTTACGGCATAAGAAACCACTTCTCTCCATGCAGGAACCAGTCCGCGGATGGTATCTGCGAAATAATCATCCAGGAGGAGATTTTCCAGCTGCGGATTCTTGTCATAGGCCTCTTTGATCTTTCCCAGAAATACACTGCGGATAATGCAGCCGCCTCGCCACATGAGGGCGATTCCACCATAGTTCAGGTTCCAGCCGTATGTCTTTGCCGCAGTCCGCATCAGCGTATATCCCTGTGCATAGGAAATAATTTTGCTGGCGTACAGTGCCTTGCGGATGGACTCGATAAACGCCTTTTTATCGCCCTCGAATGGCGGAATTTCCTTTGGAAAAACTCTGGCAGCTTCCACGCGTTCTTCCTTCATGGCCGACAGGCACCGTGCAAAAACAGCTTCACCGATCATGGTCAGAGGAACACCCTCATCCAGTGCGGAAATTGCAGTCCATTTTCCGGTTCCTTTCTGTCCTGCGGTATCCAGAATATAGTTTACTGTCGTTTCACCCTTTTCATCCTTGTATCCCAGGATATCCCTGGTGATTTCAATCAGATAGCTGTCCAGTTCTGTTTCATTCCAGGAAGCAAATACATCGTGCATTTCCTCCGGGCTCATGCCCAGACCATCCTTCATCAGCTGATAGGCCTCACAGATCAGCTGCATATCCCCGTATTCGATTCCGTTATGCACCATTTTCACGAAATGGCCTGCGCCGTTTTCTCCTACCCAGTCACAGCAAGGACTGCCGTCCTCGACTTTGGCGCAGATGGACTGAAAGATAGGTTTCACATAAGGCCATGCCTCCGGCGAACCGCCCGGCATAAGGGATGGGCCGGTCAGGGCGCCTTCCTCGCCGCCGGACACACCGCTGCCCACATAAAGGAGTCCTTTGCTTTCCACATATGCGGTTCTGCGTATCGTATCCGGGAAGTGACTATTGCCTCCGTCGATCAGGATATCGCCCTTTTCCAGGTATGGCAGCAGCTGTTCAATCAGATCATCCACAGGCTGTCCTGCCTTCACCATCATCATGATTTTTCTCGGCTTTTCCAGGCTTGCAGCCAGTTCCTCCAGGCTGTATGTGCCGATGATGTTCTTTCCCGCTGCACGTCCTTCCGTAAAGCGTTTCACCTTTTCCGTTGTCCGGTTATATACCGCTACGGTGAAACCTCTGGATTCCATATTCATAACCAGATTTTCACCCATAACCGCCAGACCTACCAGGCCGATATCTGCTTTTTTGATTGTATTCATTTCTTTTCTACCTCATATTCTTCCTTCGTCCTGCCTTACTTATCTCTGGACGCGGGCATTTCCTGCGTAAATATCCCATACCTGCTTTTCATCGGCAGGTTCTGCATAGTCGTTGAGGCTGCTTGCAGCAAGCACACCGGTTGCCCAGCCGAACTGGAGACATTTTTCCGGCTCCCATCCCTGCATCAGACCGTAAAGCAGACCGCCGGTAAATCCGTCTCCGCCGCCGATCCGATCCATGACAGGAATCGGACGTGGTTCTTCGATGTACCACTTGTCATCTGCCAGCAGAATCCCGCCCCAAAGGTGTTCGTTGGCACTGATTACCTGACGCAGCGTGGTTGCAAATACACTTGCATTGGAATACTTTTCTTTCACCTGTCCAATCATATCCTGGAAACTGCTGATTTTCGCAGTCAGGTCCTTTCCACCGGCCTCCGGTCCCCGGAATCCAAGACACAGCTGGAAGTCTTCTTCGTTTCCGACCAGTACATCTGCCGCCGATGCGATCTGATGGAAGGCTTCCCGAAGTTCTTCTTCCCTGCCCTTCCAGAATGTAGCGCGATAGTTCAGATCAAAGCTGACCAGTGTACCGTATTCCTTCGCTGCCTTGGCAAGCTCCAGGCAAAACTTTGTCGTCTCCTCACTCATGGCTGCAATCAGGCCGGATATATGAAGGATTCCAACACCTTCTTCTCCAAAGATCCGCGGAATATCAAAATCCTCGATGGTAAGCGTTCTTCCTACTTCTCCCGCCCGGTCATTCCATACACGAGGTGCACGGAGGCCAAAGCCGGAATCGGCAATGTTGAACTGATGCCGGTAACCCCATGGGCCGCCCTGTTCCACATCGATGCCCTCATAACGGATATTTCTGCTGCGAAGTTCGCTTTTAATGAATTCCGCGATTGGGCTTCCCTTTACAAACCGGGTCAGTACCAGACATTCTTTTCCCAGGGAAGAGGAAACATTCAGCACATTGCTTTCTGCACTGGTGCACTGCATGATAAAGCGATTACTGTTATGCACAGCCATTCTGTTTTCCGGTGTAATGCGCACGCCCATGCTGGTCGGACAGGCAATGGCATACTTATAATTACTGCGAAGTTTTAAGTCCATACTGGTTCTTCCTTTCAAAAAATCTCTAAGTTCCTAATTTATTCCGTGTTTTATTTTTCTGCAAGCCTGATTCTGAATTCTCCGGCTTTTTTCTTAAAATCTACGGAACGCATTTTCTTTCCGTCCCGTACCGCTGTATCCATATCGAAGGCTATGCCCTGCTTTTCCAGATGGTATAGTGCTCTTTCCAGATGATCGGTGAGGATTTCAATGCAGCCTTCTGCTTCTGCACCTTCTTCCGTCTGTGCCGGCAGGAACACAGAATGCAGCAAATCTGCATGTTCTGCGGGATTTTCGCACATGCTGCCGACCTGGATTCTGCCGATCCGAAGATGCAGCATGGCTGCCACTGCTTCCCGGCTGAGTCTCTCGATTTCGTCATACCGCTCTGCACGGACGAGATCTCCCTTCACCATCCAGCTTCCGCCGCATGCAATTAC
>JBJESY010000285.1:0-2049 GCA_051883035.1 Anaerovoracaceae bacterium
CAAAGCTGAATACGTCTTCCACGCCGCTCCAGATGTGTTCCGGCAGAATCGGAATGATCTGATACAGCATGTCCGGCTTGGCGTTTTCGCAGGTAAATACCACGGTGAAATCATCCGGGCATTCGATGGATACGAAACCGGATGCGTGGAGGGAGTACATATAGCTGTCCACCGCATGTTCGTAGGTCCACTTTACATCGGCAGAGGTCAGCTGCTCGCCATCACTGAAGTATACATCGTCTCTTAAGTGGAAGGTCCAAACATTGTTCTCTTCCGACCAGTCCGTTGCCACTCTCGGTATGGCGTTGTAATCGTCGTCGTAAGTGAACAGGGTGTCGTATGCCACATTCAGCCAGTCATAGACCATGCTGCTTTCGGTGGTGAAGAAGTTGAGGGTATCGTAGCCGCCAGGGGTTGCCACATTAAAAATCACTTCTCCGCCCTGATCTCCGGATGAATCGCCTCCGCAGGCTGTCAGTGAGAAAATCAGAAGCAGTGCAAGCAGACTTGCTAATATTTTCTTTCGGGTCTCTTTCATTTTCATTTCCTCCTCGTTTTTATATCACTCCGGCTTCTAACACCGTAAATATCTTATGGTCCGCATCCAGCCGGCACATGACACCCAGCGGCAGCGTGGCCAGATCCTCACCGTGCCCCATGGGCAGTCCGTACAGTGCAGGCTTTTTCAGCGGTTTCAGATAGTAGTTGAGCACATCCTCCAGGGTTGTGTCACACACAAATCCCGGTTTATAATCGTAAGGCACGCAGTTTTCACAGTGACCGATCATGAAGCCTGCCGCATCGCGGAGCTTGCCTGCATTCCGCAGATGGCTCAGGGCGTTGTCCATGATCCACGGCTCTGCGTCCACATCCTCGAAAAAGAGGATTTTGTCCTTACAGTCGATTTCGTACGGGGTGCCCAGGCTGGCGCAAATCAGCGTCAGGCAGCCCCCCACCACAGGTGCTTCGCAGACACCTCCGTGAATGGATGTGAGCCACTTCTTCGGGCTTGTTTTTTTAATTTCTCCGGCCGGCTCCGGAACGCCCAGGGTGCGGAAGAAACTCTCTTTCGTATATTCACTCAGTTCTTCCTCATTGAACCGTGCCATGCCCGGACTGTAGAAGGTGACCAGACCGCTGAATTTCTGCATGGCCAGATGCAGCGATGTGATGTCGCTGAAGCCGGTGAAGATCTTCGGCTTTCTGCGGATCAGCTCATAATCCAGTTTATCGATGATCTGGGCGGAACCGTAGCCTCCCTGGGTGACGAAGACGGCATCAATGTCGTCCCTCTCGAACATTTCATTGATATCATCCGCCCGGTCCTGCTCACTGGCTGCGGTGAATCCTTTGGTCTTATTCACGTTTTTGCCGATGACCACTTTGTATCCCAGGTTTTCCAGATATTCCTTCGCCCGGTCGATTTCGCTGTGGTTCTCCGACGGACTTGCCGGAGATACCACGCCAATGGTATGTCCCTGTTCCAGATGTTTTGCTTTCAACATTTCAGCAATTCTCCCTTCTCCCGGCAGTCTGCCGTCTTCGCCTGGTCAGCTTCTCGCACAGTATGGTCAGTGCGGCACCTGCCAGGAACGCAAAAACGCCGATCACGATATAGGCCCCGCCTCCGTTATGCAGAAGCACCGTGCCATACTCCGTCTGTATGGTGAACATGCCCGGCTGCTGTTTCATTCTGAGCAAAATCCCCATTCTGCAGATCAGCGCCATGCATACGACGGACAGGCTTGCCATGGCTCTCTTTTCATGCCTGCTTCGGTACCGTGAAACCTGACTGCGGATGTCCTCCATTCTCCTGCTCAAGTCCCTCAATTCACCATCTCCTTCCGTTCCCTTCATTCCTATATCAATAAAAAGACAAAAAAACAGAAAAACTTCCACCCAAGGCAGAAGTTTTTTTATTTCAGCCGGATCTGCACCTTCGGCAGCAGAATCCGCAATCCGAAGATGCAGAGAATCAGCACAGACGGAAACAAATATCCGATCATTTGCCATGCACCGTCTGCCGTAACCAGCAGATTGTAGATGGCG
>JBJESY010000286.1:0-2040 GCA_051883035.1 Anaerovoracaceae bacterium
ATTGGCGTTTTCCCCGGTGAGCTGGTAGCCGATCAGGTGACACCGGTTGTACAGATACTTGTCCGCAATCAGGTCGTCATAGCGAACCGTGTGCCAGCCGGCCGGCTTAATCATGCCGATGGAACCCCGTTCTTCCGTGGGCATCAGATCCCTTCCCACCACAGCGAATGCCGTGCCGCAGCGCCCCAGGCTGTCCAGCTTCGAAAATGTCTGGCTGAATTTTTTTACATACATATTCTTCGCAAAATATGTCTTCCCGCCGTTGATCTCTGTGTATGGGCTTTCGCTGTATGCAGGGATTTTTTTCAGGGAGACCGCAGTGCGGATTTTGCCGGATTTGACGGTACTGAAGCTGCTTTTCGACTTGCCGCTGATGGCCCGGACTTTGTAGTAGTATGTCCGGTTCTGGGCAGCTGTTTTATCGGTATAGGCAGTGCTCTGGACGGTGGATATTTTTTTATAGGTGCCGGACTTGGACGAAGCACGGTAGATTTCGTAGGACCCGGCACCGCTGACCTTATTCCATGTGATTTTCAGCCCATCGTAGCCGGATGCGGTGACCTGGATGGAAGGCGCTTTCAGACCGGATGATGTGGAAGAAGTGGTGGATGCAGCAAGCGCAGTACCCTCCGCATTGCTTCCCGGCAGAAGCTGGTATGTGGCTATGGACAGGCAGACCGCAAGCGCCAGGACCAGCGAAAGAATTCTTTTGTTTTTCATTTTAAAAATCTCCCCCCCTCGACACGCTTCGACACGGATAGACATGAATCGACGCACGCCGCTCCTATATTTTACCGCGACACGAAAGGGAAAACAAGAGTTCTTTCAGAATTTACATATATGTTCTGATATATCCGGAAATCGGTTGAAATACAGGGGAAAATGTGATATTCTAAAAGGTAATTGAATTGCAAAAAGGAGACATGAACGACCATGAAATACGAAAGCACAAGAGGAAGCAAAGCATACAGAAACGCACCGCAGGCAATCATCCGCGGCCTGGCAGAGGATAAGGGGCTGTATGTTCCTTCTGAAATGCCGAAACTTCCATGTACACCGGCAGAACTGACCGGCAAATCCTACCAGGAAATCGCATACCGCATTATCGGTGCGTTTTTCGACGACTTCACGGCAGAGGAACTGCAGGCATGCATCGACGGTGCATACGACAGCAAGTTTGAAGCGGAAGACATCGTGCCGGTGAAAGAAGCGGGCGGTGCCCATTTCCTGGAACTGTATCACGGAAAGACAGCTGCTTTCAAAGACATGGCCCTGTCCATCTTACCATATCTGATGACCACTTCCCTTCGGAAGGAAGGCGTTACGGACAAAATCTGCATTCTCACCGCAACCTCCGGCGATACGGGGAAAGCGGCGCTTGAGGGTTTTGCGGATGTGCCGGGCACGGAGATTATCGTATTTTATCCGTACGGGGCAGTCAGCCAGGTGCAGGAGCGGCAGATGACCAGCCAGGAAGGTGCCAATACCCACGTTTATGCGCTGAAGGGAAATTTCGACAATGCCCAGACCGGCGTGAAGCAGATTTTCAATGACGATGCCTTCGGACAGAAGCTGGCAGACATGGGCGTACGCCTGTCTTCTGCCAATTCCATCAACATCGGACGTCTGGTGCCGCAGGTGGCATACTATGTCTACGGTTATGTGAAACTGCTGGAACGCGGCGTGGTGAAAGCCGGGCAGCCGGTAAACATCGTGGTGCCGACAGGCAACTTCGGAAACATCCTGGCGGGATATTTTGCGAAGGAAATGGGCATTCCGGTGAAGAAATTCATCTGTGCATCCAACGAAAACAAGGTTCTGACCGACTTCATCAATACCGGCGTGTATGATATCCGCCGCAACTTTTTCGTGACCAATTCACCGTCCATGGACATCCTGATCTCCAGCAATCTGGAGCGCCTGCTGTATCTGCTCAGCGGCAGAAATGGTCAGGAAGTGAAGGGTTACATGGACCGGCTGGAAAAAGAAAAGGTCTATGAAGTCAGCCCGCAGGTAAAAGAGGGCATGAAGTGCTTTTAC
>JBJESY010000287.1:0-9054 GCA_051883035.1 Anaerovoracaceae bacterium
AAAGATGATCTGCGGCAAGGGCTTCGACGGATACCAGGAAGCATTGGAGTATTTCGCAAACAGATAGGAAAAAGGAGTGTAAGAATGGCACGGAGAAGCATCTTTCAAAAGTTATGGAAAAAAGCAGATAAGGAAGCGGCAGGGGAGTTGTCCGCTGCGTTGAAAACATCAGAAGGAGCGAAAACGCCGGAAGAGGCGAAAGCGGAGCAGGAAGCACTGAAAGAGAAGAGAAAGCAGGAGGCCATTGCCCGCTATCATGAAAAGAGAACTTTGACGGTGGAAAAGTTTTTTGACATTGCAGGACTCAGTCTGCCGGACTCGTTTTCTGACATAAGCCAGACCGTCATCGACCAGTTTACCGCGGATCCCAGAAAGGTGACAGAGTCTTCGGTTTTTCTGTGCTGGGAACGTCCTCTGAGCCGGTGGAGACCCAGCGAGACGCTGGAACAGGCAATGGAAAGAAAATGCCTTTGTATCATCACAGATACACCGTGCGAGTATTCCCATGTGATGTGCCTTCCATGGGAAGGGCAAAAGGAGAATCCTGTGCGTGAGGCGTATGTAAAAGCCGGCGCCTATATCCGGGGACTGCATAAGGCAAAGGTGATTACAATAACCGGTTCTGTCGGCAAAACATCCACCAAGGAAATGGTGGAGTCGGTGCTGCGTGCCCATTACCGGCAGCCCCTTGTCTCCAAAGGAAACAATAATTCACTTTTTTCCGTAACCAGAAACATCCAGAACCTGAAGCCATTTCATAATGTCTACCTGCAGGAAGTGGGCGCACTTGTGCCGGAGACCGTTTCACTTTCTGCACGGCAGCTTTCTGCAGACATTGCACTTTATACCAACATCGGACATTCTCATATCGAAAACTATGGTACGTTGGAAGAACTGGCCAGAGATAAATTATCTCTTTCTGATTCAGGAAATCCAGAGGGAACGGCGGTAATCAACTACGACGACAAGACACTGATGCAGCATTCTTACAGACAGAAGGTGGTTACTTACAGTCTAAGATCAGAGGGTGCTGATTATCATGCAGCCGATATTGTGAAAAAGGGAATCGGCTATGACTTTGCGATTGTATGCCATAATGCAGAGGGAGAGACAGACCGGCTTCCTGCACACGTAAATGTGCTGGGGGAACATAATATCCTGAATGCAGTGGCTGCATTCGCGGTGGGAAAAGAACTGCATCTCAGTGATGAGGAAATCCTTCGGGGTATCGAGGCGTACCGCCCGTCCGGCATACGGCAGAACCTCATTGAAATCGGCCCATATCACGTCTTTGCAGACTGTTACAATTCCTCCCTGGTTGCTGTGGAAAACACCCTGTCGGCCATGGACGAAATGGAACTTCCGGCAGAAGGCGGCAGGAAGATTGCAGTTCTGGGAGATGTGCTGGAACTGGGTGAAATCTCCCGGGAAGTACATCGGGAAATCGGCAGAACGGCTGCATCCCATCAGCTGGACCTGCTTCTGGGATTTGGAAGTGACATGGAATTCGCTTGTGAAGAGGCGGCTGCAGCCGGATTGGAAGCCCGTTTCTTCCGCGACCGCGGACAGTTGGAGGCGGCGATTCGAACGGAAGTTACGCCGAAAGATATTGTGCTGTTCAAGGCCTCCCATGGCATAAACATCGGCGCATCCATGGAACGGATCTATGGAACGGATGTGAACGAAAGCACGCAGATTGGGCACAAAATGTTCTACCTGAAAACGGAAGGCGATTTCGAGTTCTACATCTTTGACACCAGTGCTTCACTGAAATCATATCTGGGGGAAAAGGAAGAAGTGGAAGTTCCTGCATATATTGAGGCGTCTCCATTCTCCCTGACAGAAACGCCGGAACCGATTCGACTTCCGGTAGAAAAAATCGGAAAGACAGCATTCCGGGATAAGAAGCATGTAAAAAAAGTGACGCTGCCGGAGACGGTTGTGCGGATTCGCAGCGGTGCATTTCAGGGTTCGGGCCTGACGGAGTTTACTGCACCGGATAGTCTTCTTTCCGTCGGAGAAGAAGCGTTTGCAGATTGTCTGGACTTGACCGAGGTGATTCTTCCGGAAAACATTTATCTAATCGAGGAAAACCTGCTGAAAAACAGTCCGAAAGCAGTTTTGAAGCAGAAATCATCCGGAAGGGATTGACGAAATTCACTTCCGGCGGTAAGATAGAGGCGGATGAAAAAGAGGATATGCATTTTGCCCGTGGAAACGGAGCAAAATATATGGAACGGATTTTTTTCAGAGAGCGTACGGTATGGGAGTCCGGGGCGCAGGCTATGGAGCCTGTGTGGAATCTGTCATGCCGGGAAGAAAAAAAGAAAATTGCCGTAGTTGGCATCAGCCGGGGCGCAGGGACCACCTTTGTGGCCATGTCCCTGGCTTTTTTATTGTCGAAAAAAGTCGGAAAGGAGCAAGTCAGGGTAAGAAGTGCAGACCTTGGTGAAAACGTTGCCTTCCCGGAGGGAAGAAGGGCTGGCCTTGCGGCCGGTGGGGCCGCGGGCCAGCCGGGCTGCCTGGCAGCAGGTGCGGCGTATGTGGAGCTGCGGCAGCCCGCCGCCGGCGAAGCCGGCGGCTTCTTCAGCGCGGGGCTGGATCTCCGGTTCCGCGGAAATCGGTTCACCGATTTCTTCCGAATTTACCGGCAGGGGCGGCCCCTGCCGCCCCTGGTCAATCTCCATAAGGGGATCAACTGGGTGGTCTGGCGAACCTCGGCCGGTTTCGATGAGACAGTTGTGGCAGATGCGGATGCGCACCTTTCGGAAACTGACGCATCGCTGGCGTTCTCGCCTCAGCCTGCCCTTGCCGATTTCCCCCTGGAGGACCTGGCGGGAGCGTGGATCGTGGCGGATCATCCTCCCCTGGAAATGCTGCACCGGTTCGACCTGGTCATCGGCGTTATCGACCCGCTGCCATCCCGGGTCTTTGCCGGGACGGAGACCTACGAAGCCCTGCGAGACCTGGGCACCGGGGGAATGCATATTTTGTGGATTTTGAACGGGGATAATCCCGAAGTCAACCACGGAGAACTGCGTCGGTTTCTTCGTCTGAAGGAGTTTCAGACAATTCCTCTGGCTGATCCGGCAGTCTTTTACCGGGCTCAGTATGCAAGCAGCCTGCCGGTGGAACTTCTGGCTGCCGACAGCAGGCATGGATCCGGAGACGCAGACAGCGGGCATGGATCCGGAGATTCCGGCAGCAGGCATGCAGTCTATGCGGCGCTGGAGGCGCTTGCGGCGGAAATCACCAGATTCTTTGAAGTCGAAAAGTCTGCTGCAGGAAGACAGTCACAGAAAAACTCCGGTTTGCCATAAATTACTGTTCAAAAAATCGTCGAAATATAGTATAATGATACTGTATAAGTCGGTTTCTGAAACCTGAAACATGATAGGAAAAAGGGGAAGAATATGATTCGTTTTGAACATGTAACCAAGACTTACAAGACCAACGTCGGGCTGGACGATGTAAGTGTACATATTAAAAAAGGGGATTTTGTCTTTCTGGTAGGACCCAGCGGCGCCGGGAAATCCACCTTTATCAAGCTGATTCTGAAGGAGATCAATGCGGATAAGGGAAGTATTCTGGTAGACGGTCAGGAAGTGACACAGCTGTCCAACCGGGAAATTCCACAGTATCGCAGAAAGCTGGGAACGGTATTTCAGGATTTCCGGCTGCTGCCGAAGAAGACAGTATTCGAAAATGTTGCTTTCGCCATGGAAGTGGTACATAAAACGCCGCGGCAGATCCGCAAGCAGGTGCCGCAGATTCTCAGTCTGGTGGGCATCAGTGATAAGGCCCATAAATATCCGGAGGAGCTTTCTGCCGGAGAACAGCAGAGAGTGGCCATCGCCAGAGCCATCGTCAACAATCCGACGGTTCTCATTGCCGACGAGCCGACGGGAAACCTTGACCCGGATACTGCATGGGAAATCATGGACCTGCTGGAGCAGATCAACCTGCGGGGGACGACCATCGTCATGGTAACCCACGCCAAGGATATCGTGGACCGGATGAAAAAGCGGGTCATTGCCATAGAAGCAGGACAAGTGGTCCGCGACGAGCAGGGTGCCTACGGCTTCGAGCAGGCAGCGCCTGCCCGCGGAACCGTTGGGTCAGGGAGCAAGGCTTCTGCTGCTCCGACAGAGACAAGAACTGTTGAATCGAGAAGAAAGAGATCAGCCAGAGCCAAAGAGGTTCCGGCACCGGAGAAGGAAGATGCTCCGGTACTGAAGGAAGACATTCCGGTACTGAAGGAAGATATTCCGGCGCTGAAGGAAGATGTTCCGGCACAGCCGGAAACCGGAAAGGAGGAGACAGATGCTGCGAAGTCTGACGTATAACATCAAGCAGGGCTTTACCCAGATTTTCCGAAACCGGGGCATGAGCCTGGCATCCATCTTTTCCATCACAGCCATGCTGCTGATTCTGGGACTGTTTTTCGTTATCATGGTCAACGTGAACATGTTCACAGAGGCAGTAAAGCAGGACTACGACCAGATTGAAGTCTTCCTGAAGGATGATACCTCCCAAGAAGAAATCATGAATATCATGAGCCAGATAAAGACCCGTGACGGTGTCACCGAGGTGGAATACCGGACCAAGGACGAGGCGCTGGAAATCATGAAGCAGCGTTGGGGCGAAAGCGGCTATCTGCTGGACACCCTGGGAAACAATCCGCTGCCAAGTTCCATTCTGATTACAGTGGATTCCCTGGATAACGCCGGAAAGGTGGCGGAATATGCCGGCTCCTTTGAAGGGGTGGAAGACATACAGTATTATCAGGAAACGGTGGAAAAACTCACAGACATCACCAATTTCCTGCAGATTGCAGCGCTGATTATCATGGGATTCCTGGTGGTGGTTTCCGTAGTGGTGGTTTCCAATACGGTCAAGCTGACGGTTTTCGCCAGGGCGAAGGAAATCCGCATTATGAAATACATCGGCGCCACCAACTGGTTCATCCGGGGGCCGTTCCTGGCGGAAGGCATTCTGATCGGCATCCTGGCTTCTGTGGTTGCCACAGGACTGATCACACTGATTTACGGTAAAATCGTAGAACTCATCGGGGCGCAGGTGCTGGCCATTGTGTCCTGCCCGCTGATCTCGGTGAACTATCTGACATATAACATGGTCATTATTTTCCTTGCGCTGGGCATGAGCATCGGTGCCTGGGGAAGTATTGTTTCCATGCGGCGATTCTTAGATACGTAGGGGGACGGATATGAGAAAAGGTATGCGAAAAAAACATTTCTTTGCAAAATCCGGAAAGCAGGGGCTGTGTATTTTGCTCAGTGTGCTTCTGGTGTTCTCGGCTGCCGGCATGAGTCTGGCTTACGCAGGGCAGACGAAAAGCCAGGTGCAGGACGAGCTGGATGACGTGAATGATCAGAAGGATGAAGTCAGCAATGAGCTGGCGCAGGTAGAAAAGGACATCAAGAGCCTGTCGGCCAAGGTGGACAGCCTGTCAGCGGCCATTCGTGCTACTGCCGATGAGATTGCAGCCACGGAGAAGAAAATCAAACAAAAGGAAAAGGTCATGCAGGAACGGGAGGACGGACTCAATGAACGTCTTCGGGCCATGTATAAAAACGGGTCGGTAGGGTTCCTGGATGTGCTTCTGGGCTCTAACAGCATCTCCGAGTTCGTTTCCAACATGGAAATGATCCAGAAAATCTACGAAAATGACGTGGATGTGATGGAGACCCTGGAAAAAGAGCATAAGCAGCTGGAATCCATTAAGAAGGAACTGAAAGCGAAAAAGACGTCCATGGCAGCCCAGAAAGAGGAACTGGCTACGGATCAGGAATCGCTGGACAGCAAGAAATCCGAGCTGGAAAAGAAAGAGGATGAACTGCTGGCACAGGCCAAAGAACTGGAGCAGACGCTGAAAAACATGGTGGATGCAAGTTCCGAATACGTGGGCGGCGTCTTTACCTGGCCGGTACCGAGCAGCCATTATATTACATCCTATGCAGGCTACCGGATGCACCCGGTCTATAATGTATGGAAGTATCACAGCGGTATGGATATCGCCGCCAGCTATGGCGCGGACATCGTGGCCATGGGTGACGGAAAGGTCATCATGTCCCAGTCTTACGGTGGTTACGGCAACTGCGTCATGATTGACCACGGCGGCGGCATCGTTTCTCTGTACGGACATGCCTCCAGTCTCTGCGTCAGCGTGGGGCAGTCTGTGAAGAAGGGACAGGTCATCGCCAAAGTGGGTTCCACCGGAACGTCCACCGGAAATCACCTGCATGTGGAAGTGCGTGAAAACGGAGCCATCGTGGATCCGCTGAATTACTTAAAAGGATAAAAAATGGCAGAAATAAGCAGTACAATCAGAAAGTTATTAATCAAGCGGGGGATCGAGTCGCAGGAAGACATGGAGGAATTCCTGTCGCCCAGCCCCCGCAGGACCTATGACCCTTTTCTCCTGAAAAATATGGAGGAAGGGGTTTCTCTTCTTCTGGAAGAGGCGGCAGCCGGGGAACGGATTTGCATCTACGGAGATTATGATGCCGACGGGATCACCTCCACCACCCTGATGCTCAGTGTTCTGTCACACATCACAGAACCGGGGCAGGTGGACTATTACATCCCGTCCCGTTTTGAAGAGGGTTACGGGCTGAATATGGAAGCAATCCGTCAGATTCATGAACAGGGATTTCAGATGCTTCTCACCGTGGACTGCGGCAGCGTATCGGCGGCAGAGGTGGAATATGCCAAATCTCTGGGTCTGAAGGTTCTGGTCACAGACCACCATAATGTGACGGACACCATCGCAGACTGCCTGGTGATCAATCCCAAGCAGCCGGGCTGTCCGTATCCGTTCAAAGGGCTGGCCGGCTGCGGCGTGGCCTTCAAGCTGGCGCAGGCCATTCAGCAGAGAGCGGATCTCCCTAAGTCGGTGATCAACAGTGTGCTGGATCTGGCAGCCATCGGCACGGTGGGTGATATTATGCCGCTTGCGGATGAAAACCGGACCATCGTCAAGTACGGACTGCGGATGATCCACCGGGGCTGCCGGGCCGGCCTGCTCCGTCTGCTGGAAGCGGTTTCACTGAAGCCGGAAGCTGTTACCTCGGAGAGCATCAGCTTTATCATCGTACCCCATCTCAACGCATCGGGCCGTATTGAGGATGCCTCTGTGGCGGTGGAACTGATGCGATGTGCAGAATCTCCGAAAACCGCGGCGGCGGACGAAGCACTGGATGAGAAAGTGGCGCTGCTGGTAAACCAGAACATGCAGCGGAAGAAGCTGCAGCAGGAAACCTTTCAGAGCTGCGTGCAGCAGCTGACAGAAGCCGGCTGCGGCAGCGAAGATACGGTGCAGGATTTCGTACTGATCCGCTCGGAGGATGCCCACGAGGGCATTGCCGGCATCGTGGCAGGAAAGCTGAAGGAAACCTATTACCGGCCGGCTGTGCTGGTCACCCCCACCGGTGAAGACAGAAAATATCTGAAAGGGACCGGAAGGAGCATTCCGGGGGTCAGCCTCTATGAGCTGCTGAAGGAAAATGAAGCATTTTTTGAAAAGTTCGGCGGCCATGCCAGTGCCTGCGGCTTCCTGATGAAAGCAGAGTATCTGCAGCGCCTTTCGGAAAATCTGCTTCATGCCATGGCAGAAATGAAGAAGGAAAACCCGGACATTTTTCGTCGGAGCTATGATATCGATCTGACGGCCGGTGTGGAAGAAATGACCCTGGGACTGGCGAAGGAACTGGAACGTATGGCACCTTTCGGAAACGGAAATCCGAAACCCCTGTTCCTTCTGGAAGATGTCACCCTGGAGGATGTACGGCTCATGGGAGACCAGGGACTGCACATGCGGTTCGCAGCCCGCAGCCGAACAGGATACCGTCTGCCCTGTGTTCTTTTCAATCACGCCCGGCGCTACGAAGACGGAATCCGCAGTCATCGGTCTGCACGCCTCATCGGAACCCTGGAATGTCAGGTATGGCAGGGACAGGAGCGGCTGCAGTTCCTGACCGACGAAATACAGTTTGACTAAGATGGGCGGCGGTGTTATAATACTTTATAGTATGAAAGTTTGAAAGCGCCCGGTTGCCGGGAGCAGGTGAAAGGAGTTCGGAACAATGGAATATCAATCCAAATTAAAACGAGATGACATCGATCAGCTGTTTGACGCGGTGCTGACCCTGGAAGACCGGGAAGACTGCTATCGGTTTTTCGAAGACATCTGTACCATCAATGAAATCCATGCAATCGCCCAGCGACTGCAGGTGGCCAAACTCCTTTCCGAAAAAAAGACATACAGCGAAATAGAATCCATCACCAATGCGTCCACCGCCACCATCAGCCGGATCAATAAATGCCTTCTGTACGGGGCCGACGGCTACAAGCGGGTGCTGGAGCGCCTGGGAGACACGGAGCCAAAGGACGGACCTGCGGCGGAAGAATAGCGTATACAGTAAGACACCGCCTGCGGTGTCTTTCGTTTTGTCATACACTTTGAGAACGGACGGAAAAGACCATGTTTCAGATTTATCTTTATCACGATCCCGGGAACCCTGACCGGCGTCTTGCCCTGCTGCAGGATGCGGCCCGGACTTTCGCGCCGCATTTGACGGAAGCGGATCTTTCCATTGGGCGGAGCAGGGCAGGAAAGCTGTTTTTCACTTCGCCGGCGGCAGCAGATATCCAGTTCAGCATCAGCCACAGCGGCGGGCTCTGGGCGTGCATTCTGGGAAACGGTCCGTGCGGCATCGACCTGCAGGAAAACCGGTCATGCCGGCAGGATGCTATTGCTGCCCGTTTTTTTTCCGATGCCGAGGCAGACTATGTGAAGCAGACCGGACTTCCCGGGTTTTATCGGATATGGACCCGGCGGGAAGCCTTCGCAAAATTCACAGGTCTGGGCTTTTTCGGCATGGCCGGGGAGCTGCCGGATTTCGGGGAGCGTGATGAAACCGGGCAGCGTGATGAAACCGGGGAGACAGGTGGAGACAAGGACGGAAAGCAGGTGAGCCTGCGCAATTTCGTCATCTGGAACGGGCAGAAAGTCTGGTTTCATGAAGTCGGGGT
>JBJESY010000287.1:9154-10499 GCA_051883035.1 Anaerovoracaceae bacterium
TGCGCAATTTCGTCATCTGGAACGGGCAGAAAGTCTGGTTTCATGAAGTCGGGGTTCATGACGCCGGGATTCATGAGACAGCAGCAGGAACCGGGTTCACCATGGTCTGGTGCAGCACGGAGGAAAAGGGGGAAGCAGAGATTGTCGATCGAAGAGAAGAAGCAGAACAGCCCGAAAACCCATAAAGCGAATGCCTTTGACAAGGCGGCAGCCTATTTGTCTGCGCAGCCGCGGACCCAGTGGGAGGTCCGAAAGTACCTGAAACAGAAGGAATACGACCCATCGGAAATAGACGATGCGATGGAACAGCTGCTGGAATACGGCTATCTGGATGATCTGGAGTATTGTCGGAGCTACATTCGCATGGCAGCAGAGAAAGGAAAGGGGCAGAAAAAGATCCGGCAGGAGCTGGAGGCACGGGGCATCAGCTATGATACGATGAAGGAGGCTATGCTCCGGATGGAGGAAGATGGCGATGACAGCGGATCTGGTAATTCGGTAGTTCTGGACGAAAAAAAGCGTGCACTGGAAGTGGCGGTGAAAATGGCAAGGCAGCAGCTTTCTGAAGGAAAAGCACTGGATGAAAAATTTCTGGCCCGGGCAGCACGGCGATTGGCCGGACTTGGGTATACTACCGATGTGATATATTTTGTCATAGGAAAACTGAGAGGAATCAAGACGAGATGAGGATGGAAGAAAGACAGGAAGATCAGTTTCAGCGAACACGCATGCTCATGGGAAGCCAGTCGGTGGACCGGCTGCAGCAGGCCCGGGTGCTGATTTTCGGCCTGGGCGGTGTAGGCGGGTTTACCTGCGAGGCACTGGCCCGTGCCGGCGTGGGATACATGCATATCGTGGATAAGGATGTGGTGGACCTGACCAATCTGAACCGGCAGATCATCGCTACCCATGAAACGGTGGGCCGACCCAAGACGGAAGTGATGAAGGAGCGGCTCCTTTCCATCAATCCGGCCATGACCGTAGTGACCAGCCAGTGTTTCTATCTGCCGGAGACAGCGTCGGAGTTTGACTTCGGTGCATATGATTATGTGGTGGATGCCATCGATACTGTGACGGCGAAGGTGGATCTCATCTGCCGGGCGAAAGCGGCAGGAACGCCGGTGATTTCTTCCATGGGGACGGGAAACAAGCTGGATCCTACCCGGTTTGAGATTGCGGACATCAGCAAAACCAGCGTCTGCCCGCTGGCGAAAGTAATCCGTAAGGAACTCCGGGACCGGGGCATCAAGGATGTAAAGGTCCTGTATTCGAAAGAAGAACCGGTGCGGATCGGTCTGCGGACGCCGGCCAGCGTCAGCTTCGTGCCGTCGGTGGCCGGACTGAT
>JBJESY010000288.1:0-2025 GCA_051883035.1 Anaerovoracaceae bacterium
CTCCAGCGGATTGACCTCGGTAATGCCTGCCATGGTGGCAGCCAGAGAGGAACCCACGGATCCCCGGGATCCCACCAGGTAACCATCCTCGTTGGACTTATGCACCAGCATCTGGGCCGACACATACATAACCGCGTAGCCGTTATTGATGATAGAAGAAAGTTCTTTCTCCAGACGTTCTCCGATCCGGTCCGGAAGTGGATCGCCGTACATCTCATGGGCCTTTTCCATGCAGGTGGAACGCAGGGTTTCTTCCGCTCCGTCGATTTTCGGCGGGAATTTCCCTTTTGGAACCGGCAAAATCCCCCCGTCACACATGTCTGCAATCAGGTTAGTGTTATCGATGACCACACGTTTTGCCGTCTCTTCGCCCAAATAGCTGAATTCCTCCAGCATCTCATCCGTGGTCCGGAGGTAAAGCCCTGTTCCGTTTTCTGCATCCTTGAAGCCCTGTCCCGCCATGAGGATATTCCGGTAAATGGCCGCAGTCTCATCCTGATAGTGGGCGTCTGTGGTGGCAACCACTGGCTTGCCCAGCTTGTCTGCCAGTGCGACGATCCTCCGATTGATGTCCTTCAGTTCATCGTAGCCGGAGACACGGTTCTGCTCGATGAGGAACCGGTTGTTGATCAGAGGCTGAATTTCCAGATAGTCATACCGGCTGGCAATCCGTTCGATTTCTTCCTCCGGCTTGCCGTCCAGCACAGCCCGGTAGATCTCGCCGGCTTCACAAGCGCCACCCACAAGGATGCCCTCTCTGTGGGCTTCCAGCACAGACCACGGCAGCCGCGGCCGCCGGTAGAAATAGTCGATATGGGAAAAAGAAACCAGCTTATAGATGTTTTTCAGGCCCTCCTGGGTGGCCGCCAGCAGGATGATATGATTGGTTCCCTTCTTTTTATAGTCAATACTTCCATCTTCTTTGATGCAGTCGCTGTCATCGAAGACATAGCCTTCCATGCCATATAGGATCTTGATGGGACGACCCTTTTCTGCCTGTTTCTTGGCTTCTTTGGCGGCATCCGGGAAGGCCTGAACCACACCGTGGTCCGTAATGGCTACGGCCGGCTGCCCCCAGGCAGCCGCTTTTCCCACGATATCCGACACCTCGTTGAGGCCGTCCATGGCGCTCATCTTCGTATGGGCATGGAGTTCCACCCGCTTGCCGATTTCACAGGTATCTTTCCGGTTGTCTCCCAGGGACTTGTCCGTCTTTTCGATGTCCTTCATCATGATGGTATTCATGTTTTCAAAGGTATCGAACTGAACTTCTCCGCGGATCTTCACGCCGGCACCGGGTTTCAGCAGATCGTCGATCTCTTTCCATTTATTTTCCGACGCAAAGCATTTACAGCAGATGGTGGTCTTTTCATCGGTAATCAGCAGGGTAATCAGGAAGTTGCCGCTGCGGATTACCCGGTGGTCTTTTTTGAACAGGATGCCTTCCACGATAACCATACCCAGAGAAGGATCGATGTCCATGAGAGCCGTATTGGCATCGCCCACAATATCGTGACCCATGATCCGGTTGCCTTCTGCCGGAAGTTCTTTTTCCTTCCGCTTCCAGCCGCCCTTGCCTGCCTGGCCGCCCTGACCGCCGAAACCGCCGTTCTGACCGCCCTGACTGCTGCCAAAACTGCCGCCCCCCGCCGTGCCGGACGAGCCGGATGGGCCGGAGGATGGATTTTGCGAAGCCTGCTTCCGCTTCGCTTCCTTATATTTCTTCATGGATTCCTCAATATCCTGCTTCTCGCCGGCTTCCATTTCATCGTGAATCTGTTCGTAGACGTCTTCATTGTTGATGAAAGAAACGGAAGTCTGTATGCCGAAGGTTTCTTCCAGCAGGTTCTCAAAGAGTTTTTTCACCTTTTCATTGAGCTGCTGGGTGCTGACTTTGCCGATGGCCTCGATTTCCAGATGCTTGCCGTCAAATTGAAAGTGGTTTTCACGGATGGTTTTCGTGATAGCGGTGTATTCCCCGTTGACGATTTCAATCATGTGGGGGATAAACAGGCGAACGATGTC
>JBJESY010000289.1:0-2019 GCA_051883035.1 Anaerovoracaceae bacterium
TTGTCTGCGTTTTTTCAATCCTCGACATGTCATTCTTCGACATGTCCGGCGCAGGTTCCGCTTTCTGTTTGATGACAGGATGTGAAGTATTGTCAAACGGAATATTTGACAGGAACGTTTTTATGTCGACCTGCTCCTCTTTTTCCTTCTGTATACCATACTCTTCCATTTTCTCCCGGAACAGGCTGGCTCCGCTGACCATTGCCGCTTCGCTGCCCAGTGTAATGCGGATTGCCCGAGTCATAAAGTCGATGATGTCGGCTTCATGGTCGAAACGGACTTCCCGCTTGTTTGGATGGATGTTTACATCCAGGTCTGCAGGATCTGTTTCCAGAAACAGGTAAGCCACCGGATGGCGTCCGTCGAAGATCCGCTCCCGGTACCCTTCCGCAAGACCTTTTTCCATCACCTTGCTGTGAACAACCCGGCCATTGACGAAGAAGACCTGCGAGGAGCGACTGTTTTTCGTCTGTGCAGGGGTGGAAATATAACCTTCCAGACGAAGCTTCCCTTCTGTATAGCTTACGGGGATCAGATTCTTCGGATCTACGTTCTTATATACGCGTACAATGGTATTGAACCGGTTTCCGTCTCCTGCTGTGGAGAAAAGGACAGTACCATTGTTGATGAAACGAAATTTAATCGCTTTATATGCCAGGGCCATCTGGCTCATGAAGTCAATGATCATGCCGCTTTCGGCAGAGTCACTCTTCAGAAATTTCAGCCGTGCCGGCGTATTATAAAACAGATCCGTGACGATCATGGTAGTTCCGTCCGGACAGCCTGTCTGCTGATGTACCATTACTTCCCCGCCATGAAGAAGAACTCTGGTACCTGTTTTGGAATTATGGCATTTGGTTACCATCTCGGTCCGGCTCACGGCACAGATGGACGCAAGCGCTTCTCCCCGGAAACCCAGCGTACCGATGGCATCCAGATCGCCGGCCGTGTGGATTTTGCTGGTGGCATGACGAAGAAAGGCTGTCTCCACCTGGTCTTCGGGAATGCCGCAGCCGTCGTCAGTCACCCGGATATAGGATTTTCCGCCGTTGCGAATTTCAACGACAATGGAAGAAGCCCCGGCATCCACCGCATTTTCCACCAGTTCTTTTACAATGGAGACGGGACGGTCGATGACCTCTCCTGCAGCAATCTTATCGGCGATGTGTTTTTCAAGTACTTTAATCATCTAAGGATTCCTTCAGTTCTTCCAGTATTCGAAACGCCTGCGAAGGCGTAATTTCCATGAGATCGATATCCCGCAGCCGTTCCACGACGGAAACCGGCGCGAAATCAAAGAGGGAGATCTGCCCTTCCACTGCCCCTCTGGACGGTTTTGACGGCCTGCTGGTTTCGGACAACCGGCATGTTCCGTCTTCTTTTTCCTTTTTTTCAGACGGACTCGTTTTTTCGCAGTTCTCCGTACAGGCCTGGCCTGTAAATGTATCATAAGCAGAGGCTTCCAGTTCTGCCAGCTTATCCTCCGCACGCTGCAGCAGTGTTTTCGGTACGCCGGCCAGCCGTGCCACATGAATGCCGTAGCTTCTGCTGGCAGAGCCTTCTACAATCTTATGGAGGAAAACAATATTCCCGTTTTCTTCTGATACGTCGACATTCAGATTCCGCACGCCGGAGATTTCATCCTCCAGTACTGTAAGTTCATGGTAGTGGGTGGCGAAGAGCGTACGGATATGGGTCTTCTCATTACAGAGATATTCCACAGCGGCCCAGGCGATGGAAAGACCGTCATAGGTACTGGTGCCGCGGCCGATTTCATCCAGAATTACCAGACTCCTCTGGCGTGCAGATCCCAGAATATAGGACAGTTCGCTCATTTCCACAAAGAACGTGGACTGACCCTGTGCCAGATTGTCAGAGGCACCGATTCTCGTAAAAATACGATCCACCACACCGATTCTTGCCCGTTCACAGGGAACGAAGCAGCCTGCCTGTGCCATGAGAACAATCAGTGCAGTCTGCCGCATGTAGGTGGATTTACCAGCCATGTTGGGACCGGTA
>JBJESY010000290.1:0-10414 GCA_051883035.1 Anaerovoracaceae bacterium
CGGCAGCACATCAGTGATGGTGAAGACCGGATCGGTGTCTGCTTCTCCGATGTTTACTTCAATGATCCGGCCATCCTTCTGAGCGACCACACCGTGAATGGCCAGAGGAATGGTGACCCACTGGTACTTCTTGATGCCGCCGTAGTAGTGGGTGTCCAGATAAGCGAAGCCGTCGGCTTCATACAGCGGATTCTGCTTCACATCCAGACGCGGCGAGTCGATGTGTGCCCCCAGTATGTTCATGCCTGCTTCCAGGTTTTCGGTTCCGATGTGATACAGGATTACGGTTTTTTCATTGTATACGGCATAGACCTTGTCGCCGGCCTGCAGCTGCCTGCCGTCTTTCACGGCTTCCATCAGGTCGGTGTATCCGGCTTCGCGGGCCAGCTTCACTGAAAGACGAGAAGCTTCCCGCTCGGTCTTGGCCTGATCCAGGCAGTCCATGTACCAACGGCAGGTCCGTTCCATTTCCTGTTTCTGTGTTTCGTCATAGGTTTCCCAAACTGTTTTTTCGTTCATTGTTCTGTATCCTTTTATCCTTTCTTTACGCACAATACCCACGATATGTACGATACACACGTGAGTACGCATGGTCTGTTGCTTAATGATTGCCTACGGACTATTGTAACACATTTCGTGCAAATATTCCACCAAAGTGGAATAGGAAAATGGAAGGAAATCTGTTATGATAAGAGATAAGAAGGAAACAGGAATCGATTTCTATCTGTGAAAGGAGCGAAACCATGTTAAAAAAATGGAATATCATATGGATTACCGTTCTTCTCGCTGTGGCGATGGTCTTTTTTACGGCCTGCGGCGGGGACGAACCAGCTTCCGGAAATAATGGAACCGATCCAGGGACGGCAACCTCCGGTGAAGATGGCGGCACAGAAGATCCGGAGATGGGAACTTACCCGGGGGAGGTGGAGGGACTTGACCTCATCGGCGGAAGCCTGTCATACATCTGCGAGCAGAACAAGCTCAGCAAGCTTCTGGACTTTTATGAAAACATCCATCTTGTGACCCGGTTCACGGACGGAGAGGAAGGACAGTGCGTTTACTTCCGGTTCCAGGGGAACAACGGATGGGCGGCAGTGGATTATTCGGAAACCAACCGGCAGGTCCTTTCCGGATGCATCGGACCGATGTACTTCTATACCGAGCCGGGGGTAGTGACCGGTCTGCTGAATATGGAGGAATACACCTCGAACCAGCCGAATGAGGAGCCATCTTTTGATCAGGCCATTGCCGCCATGATCAACGAGGATGCGCAGGTGGAGAAAGTCGAGGATCTGGGGAATTATCTGAAGGTGACAACCGGCATTCAAACGGCAGACGGACCGCTGCATGATATTTATATTCTGGACAAAGGATCGCTGCATCTGATCGAAGCCTTCTATATGGATGCAGATGGCATGGAAATGGGCGGCAACTCCCTGGAAAAGAACTGGGATGATAACGGGCTGATCGCTAACTTCCTGACGGCCTGGGAAGAAACCCGGACGGTAACCTTCATCTACGACAAAATGCTGGCCAACGGAAATGTGGTCACCGAAAAAGCCAAAGTGGAGGTGCCGGCCACCTGGGAAGTGCTGCCGCAGTATCCGGAGGAGACCTATTACTATATGAACAAGGAAAACACCATTCCGTATACATACCCGGGTGACGGGAAGAGTTACAAGGTGTATGTAACCAACGTGGCTGGATAAAATAATTGAGTGATCAGAGAGCTATTACGCAGGGCAGAAGAATTGCTGAGAGTCTTCGAACGACCCCATCCGGATCACATCCGAATGACATCCGGATTGCATCCGTAACCCATACTTATTGAGGCGTTTTTTGCCAAAAGGGTCGGGTGCGTGCAGGAGGAAACAGCAGAACGGCATATAATATATTACAATTTTTGAAGAAAATGGATGAAAAAAAGGAGATTTCCGCAGGAAATCTCCTTTTTTTCGAGGTTGCGGCGGAGACGCCCCCGACCCTTTTGGGCTTTTCTTCTCC
This sequence comes from Anaerovoracaceae bacterium, assembly GCA_051883035.1. GTDB lineage: Bacteria > Bacillota > Clostridia > Peptostreptococcales > Anaerovoracaceae > RGIG7179. The sequence continues at coordinate 2,005 of JBJESY010000290.1, forward strand.
GATACGTATGTGTTGCCAAAGATGAATCCCCACCGACCAGTCAGAAGCCTCCGGAACAGCCCCGCCCCTTCGGCAGTTTAATTAACCAAACAAAAAAACAGGCCAGAGCGTTGCGCTAGCCTGTTTGATTCAATAGGGATCCCCGGGAACTTGTCCCGGGCGTTTGATTATTTGATGTATTTCCGCTTATTTCCGATAGCTGTCTATCATGGCCTGGAATGCAGGCAGGCTGCGGCGGATCATGGCGTTGGACACGCAGTAGGACAGGCGCATGTAGCCATCGCACTCGAACTCTTCGCCCGGAACCACCAGCAGGTTGTGTTCCACCTTGGCTTTCTGGGAGAAGGCACGGCCATCGCCGTTTGGCGCTTCCACGAAGAGGTAGAAGGCACCGTCCGGTTTCGCGCAGCGATATCCCATGGCAGTGAGGGAATCGTACAGCAGAGTCCGGTTCTCGTCATAGGCTGCCAGATCCGGCATTTCGTTGACGCACCGCTCGATGACCTTCTGCATGAGGGTCGGTGCGCAGACATGACCGTTGGCACGAGATGCGCCGGCCACAGCGTTCAGCACATCAGCCCCATCGGCACAGGTGTCAGGCACGCAGACATAACCGATACGTTCGCCCGGAAGGGACAGACTCTTGGACCAGGAATAGCAGACGATGGTGTTATCGTAAATCGTAGGGATGAACGGCACCTTCACGCCGCCGTAAACCAGTTCCCGATACGGCTCGTCCGCGATGATGTAGATCGGATGGCCCACTTCCGCACCCTTTCTGGTGAGAATCTCGGCCAGCTTTTTCAGCGTTTCTTCCGTATAAACGACGCCGGACGGGTTGTTCGGTGAGTTGATGATGATGGCCTGGGTGTTTGCCGTGATGCGGGCTTCCACTTCTGCCAGATTGATCTGGAAGTGCTGACGGTCCGCAGGGATGACGACGAATTTTGCACCGTTTTTCTCAACAAAAGGTTTATACTCAGGGAAGTACGGTGCCACGGCCATGATTTCGCTGTCCGGGGTTGCTGCCAGTGCTTTGATCGCAGAGATCAGGGCTGGTGCAGCGCCGCAGGTGATAAACAGGTTGCGGGCCTGAATGGATGTACCGAAGCGACGGTTCAGGTTGTCAGCGATGGCCTGACGGGTTGCGTCGAAACCGCCTGCCATGGAGTAACCGTGAACGGCGATGGAATCGGTATCCTTCAAAATCTCACAGATCGCCTGGTTGACGGCGGCCGGTGCGGGGATGCTGGGATTTCCCAGCGTATAGTCAAATACGTTTTCCGGGCCGATGACCTTCGCCTGCTGCAGACCGTAAGCGAAAAGCTCACGAATCACAGACGGAGAACTGCCCAGCTGCTGCATTGTCTGATTTACCATATTAGTGACCTCCTGATGCATGTATTGGTAAGTTTTCTGAATATTCTATTAGGTAGTATAGCACAATCTGCCGGGAAGGACAAGCGGCCGGCGAAAATAGAGGAACATCTTGCTATTTTCTGCTGTTTCATGTAAAATGTAGAAGGTAATCATACGCAAAAAACAGAAGAAAAGAAACGAGGAAAACGGTATGATCAAAAGTATGACAGGCTTCGGAAGAGGCGAATATTCAGACGGAAAGCGGAACATCATCGTTGAAATCAAATCGGTGAACCACCGCTATTCCGACATTACGGTAAAGATGCCCAGACGGTATGCCTTCGCAGAAGACAAGGTGAAGAGCGCGGTAAAGGAAAAGCTGCGCCGCGGTAAAGTGGACGTTTCCATCCTGGTGGAAAACATTACGGAAAACGATGTAAACATCAAGCTCAATGAGATGCTGGCCAAACAGTATTTCGACAATCTGAAACAGCTGCAGGATCAGTTCGACGTGTCAGGCGACATTTCACTGCAGTTTCTGGCGTCCCTGCCGGATGTGATGAAGGCCATCCCGGATGTGGAAGACGAAGAAGAGATTACGAAGGCGATTCTGATCCCGACTGCCCAGGCAGCGGCTAATCTGGAAGAAATGCGGGCCGCGGAAGGGCAGAAACTGGCGGAAGACCTGATTGCCAAGGGCGAAAACATCAAGGCGATTCTGGACAAAATCGCGGAGCGGGCACCACAGGTGGCCGTGGCTTATACAGAAAAATTGCGCACCCGGATCACAGAACTGATTGGCAGCAGCGTACAAGTGCCGGAAGACCGGATTTTGGTGGAAGCTGCAATTTTCGCTGACAAATGCGCCATCGACGAAGAAATCACCCGCCTGAACAGCCACCTGATCCAGATGAAGGATATCATCACGAAAAGCACTCAGCCGGACGGCAAAAAGCTGGATTTCCTGGTGCAGGAGATGAACCGGGAGGCCAACACCATCGGCAGCAAGGCCAACGACATCACCATCACCGGCCACATGCTGGACATCAAGAGCGAGATCGAAAAAATCCGCGAACAGGTACAGAATATCGAATAAAAAAAGACGAAGGCCGCAGTCATTCCAACGCCCTGGGCGAAGGAACGCTGCGGTTTTTCTTCGTTGGGCCTCGAACAGCAGGTCACTGAACAAAATCCACACGTCTTGTCATTCGGAATGACATAAAATTTCATCTCGCCTTACGTTTTTTGTAAAAAAATTAAAGAAAATGTCTGATTTTTTACATTGTAATAGTGGATTATTTTTTGGATTATGGTATAATTAATTGATTGGAGTTATGTTTACAAATCGCTAAGAAAGAAACGGGCCGGATGATGTGAGAAAGGGGGAAAGCAGCCAATGCTGAAAAGAAAACTGCGTTCGGAATCGGGAGTCACACTTTTGATGGCATTGCTGTTTTTTCTGCTCTGTGCACTGGGCAGCTCCGTGGTTCTGGCTGCGGGAAGCACCGCGTCCGGCAGGATCGCCGGGCTGGAACAGGATCAGCAAGCTTTTTATACCGTGACTTCGGCCGCCCAGGTGCTGCAGGAAGAGATCAATGGAACCTCCTTCGCAGGTAAGCAAGAAACACCAGGGGAAAAAAGCATCACTATCCCGGTATCCGGATCACTGTCTAATCTGATGAATACGGCAGTAGAATCCGTATACATAAATGGAGTCCCTTATGAGGATACCTTGACCATCCGGCCGCAGAGTATAGATACCTTCGGTACGGTGAAGGCCTCATTCACCATGGATAAGGACTATAACATAAGCATTGCACTTTCTCTGAGTGACGCGAATCTGGCGGATAAATACCAGTGTGTCGTTACAGCAAAAGGAAATTCACACATTACTGCTGTGACAGAGACCAGAAATGATAGCAAAGGGAAAGATTATACTGTCCTTATCACCACGACTGATATCACCTGGAGTGACGCACTGATTAAGAAGAACGTACCATCTGAACTATAGAAGACACAGATGTGATAGATAAACGTGAAATGAAACGAAACAATAGAGTATGGAGAAAACTGCATAGCAGACGCGGCGAATCGCTGGCGGAAGTTCTGGTGGCAATCCTGATTTGTGCCGTTTCTCTTCTGATGCTGTCCAGTGCCATTTATTCTGCAGGCAGCATTCTGGACCGGAGCGGACAGAAGATGGACGAGATTTATGCAGGCATCAACAGCATGGAAGCCAAATCAGGAGAAAATGTGACTGTGACTGGCAATCAGATACTGTCTGTTTCCAGCGAAAAAAATCCGGCATCCCCGAACACCGTCTCTATCACCATCTATCAGGATGAAGGCACCGGTTTGGCCTCATATAAGAGGAGCACGCCATGAAGCGGCGGAGAAAGACGCTGAGGGAAAAGCTCAGCAACACCAATGGTTTTTCGCTGTCGGAAATGCTGATGGCGGTCCTGGTGCTCAGCCTGCTGATGATGGTCATCGGCGGCGGCGTCAGTGTGGTGCAGAATGCATATGTAAAGATTCCGCTGAAGGCAGATGCGCAGGTATTGTTATCCACCACCATTGCCAGCGTCAGCGATGAATTCCGGTTTTCCAGAGAGATACAGACTGCCAAAGATTCCAACGGAAACGATGTTCCAACCTTTATCAGCGGCAGCAGGGGCTACCGCGTCTGGTTTGAGAACGGCAGCGGAGCAGATGGCAGCGGTCAGCGGGGCATTCTCATGAAATATGATAACGGGACGAAAACCAGTCAGCTTCTCACCGATCAGACCATGAACGACGGGCTGATGCCGGAGATGACGTACAGCTACAATTCGTCAATCGGTCTCTTTGAAGCGACCATCACAATCAAAAAAGACAGCACGGTTATGGCATCCCAGACCATCCAGGTCCGGGCGCTGAATTCGTGATAAGGGGATTTTGCATGAAACACATCCGATTAGGCGACCTGCTGATCCAGGTCGGACTCATAACTGAAGAACAGCTCCAGGAAGCGCTGGCACTCCAGAAGACTTCCCGGGACCGGCTGGGAAAGGTGCTCATCGATAACGGCTTCATTACGGAAGCACAGCTGATTGAAGCACTGCGGATGCAGTTGGGTATCGACTTTATCGACCTGAGCAAAGTCACCATTTCTCCGGAAATGGCATGGCTCATTCCGAAAAACATTGCCCGCAAGCATGGCATCGTACCGGTGCGGGTGGTGAAGGATACATTGTATCTGGCCATGAAGGATCCGCTGAACTTCGTAGCGATTGAAGAGGCCCGTACGGCTGCCAGGAAAAAGATTGTACCGATGATTGCATCGGAGGTTGCCATGGAGCATGCCATCAGCGCCCTCTACGGCAATGAAGGTGCGGCCCGGGCCATGGCCCAGATGCGGGCAGAATCCGGTTTCCGTCCGGAGGAAGCCACCACTTCCATGGGCATGGGAACCGGCGAAGACGAAGAAAACAGTGCACCGACCATCCGGCTGGTGAACTCCATTATAGAACGTGCCGTCACAGAAGACGCCAGTGATATTCACTTCGAGCCCACCAGCGGCGATATGAATGTGCGCATGCGTATCGACGGCAACCTGCATAACATTCTGCAGATTCCGAAGGACCTGCAGGATTCCGTCATCTCCCGTGTGAAGATTATGGGCCGTATGGATATCGCGGAGCGGCGTATCCCGCAGGACGGCCGCAGCGGCGTGCGGATCAAGAGCAAGGATATCGACCTGCGTATTTCCACACTCCCGACGATCTACGGAGAAAAAATCGTAATCCGTCTTTTGGGACGGGATTCCCAGATGCTGGAGCGAACCGGCATCGGCATGCAGGAACACGATTCGAAAAAGCTGGACAAGCTGCTGTCTCATAACAGCGGTGTAATCCTCATCGTAGGACCGACGGGAAGCGGTAAATCCTCCACCCTGTATACCATGGTGCGGGAGCTGGTCCAGGAAAGCACCAACCTGATCACGCTGGAGGATCCTGTGGAATACCACATCGACGGTGCGACCCAGGTACAGATTAACGAAAAAACGGGACTGACCTTTGCCAGCGGCCTGCGGGCCATCCTCCGTCAGGACCCGGATATCATCGCCGTAGGAGAAATCCGTGACGGTGAAACGGCGGAAATCGCCATGCGGGCGGCCATGACCGGCCATCTGGTGCTTTCTACCATCCATACGGAAGATGCTGTATCGGCCATCGACCGGTTGCGGGATATGGGCGTGGCACCGTTCCTCATCGCAGGCGGTATCCGGGGCATCATTTCCCAGCGTCTGGTGAAACGGGTATGCACCAACTGCAAAGAAGAATACACACCGGATCCGGAGCTTTGTCAGATGGCAGGCATCAAACCGGAGCCGGGAAGGCGTTTTGTCCGGGGAAAAGGGTGCCATATGTGCTTCCATTCCGGCTATCGCGGCAGAGTGGGCGTCTTTGAGATTCTCACCATGACCGAGCAACTGCGGAATGCCATTACCAGAGGCGCCAGCTCCCAGGAACTGCGGCCGCTGACCAAGGATACAGACTTCATTTCCATGATGGAAAACGGCGACCTGCTGGTGAGAGAAGGAATGACCACGGTGGAAGAACTTTGCCGTGTGGTCAGCCATTTGGATCAGGAATAGGGCGGAACGTTCCGCAGAAGCAGAAGGAGAAAAGAAACATGGCAATTGAGAAATATATCGAAGCAGCCAGCGCCATCGGCGCATCCGACGTGCATCTGGTTTACGGCCTTCCGCCCAAGTGCAGGAAGGACGGCAAGCTGGTCAATCTGGCCGAAGAACCTCTGACCGCGGAAGACTGCGAGAGCATGGCCGAAGAACTGGCCGGTCCGCTGTACCGTCAGATCGAGACTACCGGTGAGCTGGATCTGGCCAGCACCATCGCCGGAGAGCGTGTCAGAATCAACCTGTTCCGCCAGCAGGGACAGGTTTCGGCAGCCCTGCGTATCCTGGCAAACAAGATTCCGAAGCTGGACGGACTGGGACTGCCGCCGGTGGTAAACGAATTCCCTTCCTGGCAGAAGGGCATCATCCTGGTTACCGGAGAAACCGGAAGCGGAAAATCCACCACGCTGGCCGCCATGCTGGATCAGATCAACCACACCCGGCAAGAACACATTATCACCCTGGAAGACCCGATTGAGTATGTGTACACGCCGGACAAGTGCGTCATCAATCAGCGAGAAATCGGCAAGGACACCGAAAGCTATGATACCGGCCTGAAGGCCATCCTCCGGGAAGACCCGGACGTAATACTCATCGGCGAACTGCGTGACCTGTCTACCATAGAAATCGCCCTGACGGCGGCGGAAACCGGCCATCTGGTCTTCGCCACCCTGCACACCAACTCGGCAGTGGACTCCATCGACCGAATTGTCGGCGTGTTCCCGGCAGCACGTCAGCAGCAGATTCGTCTGCAGCTTTCCACCACTTTGCGGGCCGTCCTTTCCCAGCAGCTGCTGGTACGGCGAGAAGGAAAGGGCCGCGTGGCAGCCTGCGAAGCCATGATTGTCACCCCGGCCATCAAGAACCTGATCCGCGAAGGCAAGACGCCGCAGATGGTTTCCGCCATGCTCAGCAGTGCCAATGAAGGCAGCGTCACCATGGACAACTGCCTGATCAAGCTGATGCGGGAAGGCGCCATATCGCCGCAGACGGCCATGGAAGCCGCCAACGATAAAGACTACCTGAAAAAGTACTCCGGCATACGATAGCCGGGAGAATGGATTTTGAGAAGAAAAAGCGAAAGGAGGGAGGCGGAGCTTGAATACCTACCGCTATAAAGCTGTCAATCACGACGGCGACAAGGTCCGGGGCGTGGTACAGGCCGTGGACGAATTCGAAGCTGTGGCGAAAATCAAGGCCACCTGCCCTGTTGTGACGAAAATCACGCCGGTAAAGGAAGGCGGGGAGGGGTTCTGGCAGAAGGAAATCGGTTCGTCAAAGGTGGATCCCAAGAGCCTGTCTGTCATGTGCTCCCAGTTTTCCATTATCCTGCGGTCGGGCGTGCCCATCGCCAAGTGCATGGAGCTGATCGGCCAGCAGTCGGAGGATAAGAAAATTCGGAAGATGCTGAAAAAGGCTGCAGAAGATGTGGCCCAGGGCCATGGCATCGCCAATTCCTTCGTAAAAAACTGCAGCGGACTGCCGCTGACCTTCGTGGAGACCATTCGGGCGGGCGAGTTTTCGGGAACGCTGGAGAACTCCTTCGCGACCCTGGAGAAATATTACGAGAAATCCTTTAAGACCAACCAGAAAGTCAAGCAGGCCATGAGCTACCCGATTTTCGTGCTCATCGTGGCCGTCATCGTATTGATTGTCGTCATGGCCAAGGTAGTGCCTTCCCTGACCGCAACCTTCATGGATCTGGGCGGGGATCTGCCGGGCATCACGCGAATGATGATCGCCATGTCCAATTTCTTCGCAAAATACTGGCTGCTGATGATCGGCTTTCTGCTTCTGGTTATCATCGGTCTGAAGTTTTATTCGAAGACGGAGAATGGACGGATAAGGCTCCATACCCTGCGGCTGAAGATTCCGATTTTGGGCAGGATCGCCCTGCTGAACGGCGCCAGTCAGTTTGCCAATACCATGTCGGCCCTGCTGGAGGCAGGTCTTTCGGTACATAACGCTCTGGAGATTACTTCCAAGGTCATGGACAATTATGTACTGGGACTGGAGACTGCCCGCATGAGCGGACGGATTGAGGAAGGACGCCAGTTGGGGGAATGTATGCGGATGTGCAAGTATTTCCCGGAGACCCTGGTGGAAATGTGCGCCATCGGTGAGGAGACCGGTGAACTGGACGAGACCCTGGAAACGGTGGGCAGTTACTTCGATAACGAGGCAGCCCACGCCACCGAGAAGGCCATCTCCAAACTGGAACCGACTATCCTGGTGTTTATGGCACTTTTTGCCGGGTTTATCGTAATTTCTATTTACCTGCCGATGTTTACCATGTATAATATGATGTAAGAAAGCAGAAACAGACGCAGCAACAGACTTGAATCAATGGACCGGCTCCGCCGGCCTTGAGAT
>JBJESY010000291.1:0-2012 GCA_051883035.1 Anaerovoracaceae bacterium
GAATTCCCTTTCCCTGTCTCTGCAGGCCAAGCTGCTGAAGGCCATCGAATCCAAGTCCTTCCGCCATCTGGGCGGCCACGATGAGATTCGCGTCGACACCCGCATTATCGCTGCCATCAACGAAGAACCGTTTGAAACTATGACAAAAGGCCGCCTGCGCAGCGACCTGTTTTACCGGCTCAATGTAATCACCTTTCAGTTGCCGGATCTGAAGGACCGGCAGGGCGATGTGGAATATCTGACCCGTTACTATATGGATTATTTCAATGAGAAGCTGGATATGAACATTCAGGGACTTTCCCCGGAAGCGACTGCACTTTTCGCAGGCCACAGCTGGCCGGGCAACGTGCGGGAACTTCGAAACATGCTGGAAGCCTTCGAACGGGACCTGCTACGCCGGACCCTGGCCTCCTGCCGAACGAAGACGGAAGCCGCCGAAAAGCTGGGCATGACCCGCCAGGCCCTCAACTACCGCCTGACCGCCCTGCAGCTGAAATAGACAGGTCCGGGCGAGCCGCCCGGACCTGTCACACCTTTTATTTCTGTTTCACCTGCATGGCCCGGAAGGAATTGAGAATGGCCAGCATGGACACGCCCACATCGGCGAAGACCGCAGCCCACATGTTTGCCAGGCCCACAGCACTGAGAATCAGCACCAGTGCCTTGACCCCCAGAGCGAAAACGATATTCTGCCGGACGATGGACATGGTCTTCCGCGAGATATCCATGATCAGCGCAATCTTCGACGGTTCGTCGTTCATGATGACGATATCCGCCGCCTCGATGGCTGCATCCGATCCCAGACCGCCCATGGCGATTCCCACATCAGCGCGGGCCAGCACCGGTGCATCGTTGATGCCATCGCCCACGAAGACCAGCTTGCCTTTCCGCTTTGCACCACCATCACTGTCGGCACTGCCGCCTTCGCCGTCAACCGCACCATCCGCCGTCGCCGCAGCCAGCTCCTGCAGCAGACACTCGACCTTGTGGACTTTGTCCCCCGGAAGAAGTTCTGCATACACCTGATCCATGCCTAGCGCGTTCGCTGCCGCTTCGCCGGCCGCCCTGCTGTCCCCTGTCAGCATGACGGTATGAATCCCGCGGCCCTTCAATGCAGCCACCGCCTCAACCGCGTCCTCCTTCAGCTGATCCGCAATGACGATATATCCTGCATACCGGCCGCCGATGGCCACATGTACCGCAGTGCCTGCGATCTCATCTTTCGAATATTCCAGTCCCAGCATCTTCATCAGTCTGGTATTTCCAGCCGCCACTTCCACGCTGCCGCCCTGCCTGGTTCCGGCATCCGTCAGATCCACCACGGCCTTTACACCGTGTCCGGAGATTTCTTCCACATCGCGGATCCTGGCCGGGTCAATCTCACCAGACCATGCCCTCTTCAGCGACGCCGAAATCGGATGAGACGAATAGCTTTCCACCAGTGCTGCACATTCCAGAAGCTGCTCCTTCGTGAATCCATCCGCAGGACAGATCCGCTCTACCTCGAAAACGCCGCGGGTCAGAGTGCCTGTCTTATCCATGACCACACACTGTGCTGAAGCCATGGCCTCCAGATAGTTGCTTCCCTTCACCAGCACACCGGCTCTGGATGCTCCGCCGATTCCACCGAAGAAGCTCAGCGGCACAGAGATTACCAATGCACACGGGCAGGATACCACCAGAAAGTTTAGAGCACGGTACAGCCAGTCCGAAAAAGCCGCACCCGGAATCACCAGCGGCGGCAACACTGCCAGTACCACAGCAGCCAGCACCACCACCGGCGTATAGACTGCCGCAAACCGGGTGATAAAGTTTTCTGTCTTCGCCTTCTTCATAGTGGCATTTTCCACCAGGTCCAGAATCTTGCTGACCGTAGACTCGCCAAACGGCTTTGAAACCTCCACTGTCAGCACGCCGCTTAAATTGATGCAGCCACTCAGCACCTCGCCTCCGTAAGACACCTCCCGCGGTACCGATTCCCCCGTCAAAGCCGCCGTATCCACCAGCGAGTC
>JBJESY010000292.1:0-2002 GCA_051883035.1 Anaerovoracaceae bacterium
GTATGGCATGAACTTTCCAAACATGCCGGAGCTGCACTGGCGGTACGGTTATGCCGTGGTCATCGGGCTCAGCGCATTGACTGTGACGCTGGAGATCCTGTATTTCAAAAAGAAAAAGATGCTGTAGCAAGGAAGTCCTTGCTATATGGCCGGAATATGGTAAAATAGAAAAAGATGACGCTTGCGTCCTATAATACATCTATACGTCAGGAAAGGAAATGAACCATGGATTTAATTACCGGAATCAAAGAAAGAAGAAGTATCAGAAAGTTTCAGGACAAGAAGGTGCCGCATGAAGTGATCGAGGAGATCGTAAATGTGGCAGCTTATGCGCCATCCTGGAAAAATACGCAGATTGCAAGATATATCGTTGTGGAAGACCCGGAGAAAATCGCAGCCATTGCGACAGAAGACTGCACCCTGGGCTTTACCTATAACATCAAAACGATGGCCAATGCGCCGGCGCTTGTTCTGCTGACCATGGTAAAGGGTCGTTCCGGCTTCGAAAAGGACGGTAGCTACACCACTCCGAAGGGCGACCGCTGGGAAATGTTTGATGCCGGCATTGCTGCACAGACCTTCTGCCTGGCAGCCCACGAAAAGGGGATCGGAACGGTGATCATGGGCATTTTCGATGAAAATAAAGTGGCCGAAATCGTGGACATTCCGGAAGGTCAGCAGCTTGCAGCTATCATTCCGATTGGCTACCCGGTGGACGGCGAGGTCGCCGCACCTCCAAGGAAAACTGCAGAGCAGCTGCTTTCTTTCGTGGAGTAGAATGCGACGGTTCCGGACAAAATCGGGAAATCGTAAGAAATGTTAGAAAAATGTAAGCTTTTTTCCATTGCCACGGCGGTAAAAATAAGGTAAACTATCTGAGGAGTCTCGGGGAGGGACTCCTTATTTTCGGTGCGCTGCGGCTGCAAAGCAGCCGCAGCGGGTTCGCAGCAGGAGAGTTTTGGAGGAAGAATTATGCGAAGCGAAAGAAGGGAAGAAGAAAGAAGGCAGAAAGCGGCAGCACGGGGCAACCGTTTTTTTCAGGTGCTTTCTGTGATATATACACTGATCCTGGCGGCATTCATCGGATTGCTGATCTGGATCAATGTACTGCCGGCCAAGTATCTCTACAGCCTGATTGCTGTGCTGATTCTGATTTCGATCTTTATCGTTCCGGTCATGTTCAGCCGTTACGGCATAAGGAAGCGGAAGACTGCAGCTGCTTTTTTCTCGGTGATTCTCATTGCCGGATTCGGCGTGGGAGCATGGTATCTGGCCGATACCATCGATTTCCTGGATGATATCACCGTGGCCGGCAGCATCGTGGAACTGAAAGAAGACTACTATGTAGTGGTAAAGAGCGACTCAACGTATACCGATGTATCGGAGCTGGCAGGCAGCGGGGTCGGAACGCATATGACAAACGATCTGACGTATTCCGAGGCAAAAGATGATCTGCAGCGGGAAGTCAGTGTAGAGTATAAATATTTTGCCGATTTGAACCAGCTTTTCGACGGTCTGGCAGCAGGGGGCTGTGAAACGGTGGATGAAACCACAGGGATTGCAGAATTCCAGGAATATCAGGCGGTATTCATCAGTGCGGCCAGCTATGAATCGCTGAAAGCAGAGAGGACAAGCCTGGAGGAGGTAACCCGGATTCTTCATACCATCTCCATTAAAGTGGGTGAAGCGGGAGCCTCGAAAGCCGTGAATGTAAAGAAGGACTCCTTTAATGTCTATGTCAGCGGGCTCGATGTGGAAGGGGATATCGGCATTCAGTCCCGTTCGGATGTGAATATCATCGTGACGGTGAACCCGAAGACCCACGAAGTACTGCTGACTTCCATCCCGCGGGATTATTATGTGAGCCTGCCGGGCAAGGGTGCGCAGGACAAGCTGACCCATTCAGGGCTTTACGGCATTCAGGAAACCATGGGTGCAGTGGAGGAGATGACGGGTCTGACCATGAACTATTATGTCAAGGTCAACTACAGTACGGTGGTGA
>JBJESY010000293.1:0-1993 GCA_051883035.1 Anaerovoracaceae bacterium
GCCATGAATCTGGTGGGGGCCCTGCTGACTTCCGCCCTGATCATCTTCCCTGCCTTATCCGCCATGCGGGTCTTTCGCAGCTTCCGCAGCGTCATGATCTGCTCGGCCACTGTTTCCGTGTGCTGCGCTGCACTGGGTATCCTGATTTCCATCGCAGCCTCCACGCCGGTAGGCGCCACCATCGTGCTGGTTGACCTGGTCTTCTTTCTGGGGTTTGCGGCTGTGGGAAGGGTTATGGGACGATAGAAAGGGTGATTCCTGCCATTCCGGCAAAAACCCTGTAAACCCGGGGGATTTCAGGGGAAAGTCCTTGAAAATCCCCTTTTAAAATGGTATCATTATCAGTAAGCTTAAAAATCAATCGAAAACTGACATACTATGGAGGTCTGCAACAATGAAAAAACAAGGCATCGAAACAATCGCTCTGCACGGCGGCTATCAGGCGAAAAACGGAGAACCGCGCCAGCTTCCGATTTACCAGAGTACAACTTATAAATATGACACCAGCGCCGATATGGGCAAACTCTTCGACCTGGAGTCCGACGGCTACATGTATTCCCGCCTTGCCAATCCGACCTGTGACCTGGTGGCAAAGAAGATTGCAGCCATGGAAGGCGGTACCGCAGCCATGCTGACCAGTTCCGGCCAGGCAGCAAACTTCTTCTCTGTCTTCAATATCGCAGGCTGCGGCGACCACATCGTATCTTCTGCCACCATTTACGGCGGAACATTTAACCTTTTTTCCGTAACGATGGCGCGGATGGGGATTGAGTTCACCTTTGTGGATCCGGACTGCAGCGATGAAGAGCTGGAAGCTGCCTTCCGTCCGAATACTAAGGCAGTATTCGGCGAGACCATTGCAAATCCTGCACTGACTGTGTTTGATATCGAACGTTTTGCCAAAGCAGCCCATGCTCACGGCGTACCTCTGATTGTGGACAACACCTTTGCCACTCCGGTGGGCTGCCGTCCGTTTGAATGGGGCGCAGACATCGTGACCCACTCCACCACCAAATACATGGAAGGCCACGCCTCCACCATCGGCGGCTGCATCGTGGATTCCGGCAGCTTCGACTGGACGAAGTATCCGGAAAAATACCCGGGTCTCTGCACACCGGACGAAAGCTACCATGGCGTTACATATACCGAACGGTTTGGTCTGGGCGGTGCATTTATCACCAAATGTGTGGCACAGCTCATGCGTGACTTCGGCTCCACCCCTTCCCCGCAGTCTGCTTATCTGCTTCATATCGGTCTGGAAAGCCTGCCTGTCCGCTGGGAACGTCACTGCAGCAATGCGCAGAAGATGGCAGAATTCCTGGAAAATCATGAAAAGGTTACCTGGGTAAACTTCCCTGGCCTGCCTTCCAATAAGTATTATGATCTGGCACAGAAATATCTGCCGAAGGGCTCCTGCGGCGTCATCAGCTTCGGTGTGAAGGGCGGCCGTGCTGCAGCAGAAACTTTCATGGCTCATCTGACCCTGGCAAGCATTGAAACCCATGTGGCAGATTCCCACACCTGCTGTCTCCACCCGGCCAGCTCCACCCACCGGCAGATGACCGATGCACAGCTGGAATCCGCCGGTGTACCGGCAGACCTGATCCGCCTCTCCGTCGGTCTGGAGAACATCGGCGATCTCATCGCTGATGTAGAAAATGCACAGGCGCAGATCTGAGAAAGTCGTCAACCTGCATACATAATCTGATCCGTAAAAAATCCCTGCACCGGTAGATCCGGGCAGGGATTTTTTTCTTTATTCCTCAGATGCAAGCCATTCCTGAATCGCTCCGATCAATACTTCATAGTCCACTTTGATTTCATCCAGAAGCGGGTAGGCTTCTTCCGGGATGGCTTCTGATTCCGGACGAAGCAGTTCCGTCAGTTCGCCTGCAGATATTCCCAGCTTGCCGAAGCCGAGACTCTGACACACGCCTTTCAGCGTGTGTGCAGCCCGGAATGCCTCCGGACGGTTTCCTTCCGCCATGTACAG
>JBJESY010000294.1:0-10268 GCA_051883035.1 Anaerovoracaceae bacterium
CGACTGTGGACTGTGCATAGAACCTGCGAGTAGAGAAAGGCATGCCTTCTCCAAAGCACACAGGACGAAGCAGTAATAATCTCGATATGGACACTTTTGTCTATATTTTGAGTAGCAGGTTACAACGAACATGCTGGGATTTGACTTAGATAAGATGCTTTTTAATATTCCTGCAGGCAGACACGAAAAAGAAGATATCATCAAAGTGCTGGAGGAGCATCCGGAGGTTCAGTTCGTTTCATTCGCCGGTCTGGACATCGCCGGAAATGACACGGACGAGCGTATTCCGATCAAACTGTTTCTGGACGATATGGACGACATGCTGATTCATGGCGTGCAGACCGACGGTTCCAGCGTGGACCTGCCGAAAATCGCAGATCTGAACAATGCCAAGGTGGACCTGGTGCCGGATCTGTCTGTAAACTGGTATGTGGACTATAACTACGATAACGTCGATCCGAAAACAGGACTGCCGGTGGGCACTATCCGCATTCCTGCGTTCCTGGTGCATAACGAAAAGACAGAGGTGGGTGCACGATCTATTTTGCGCAATTCCATCAACGCATTCAAGAAAGAACTGATGGAGCTATTGCGCAGTCACCCTTATGCATTCAGGTATATCAATGGCGTGGATTCGGTGGATGAGATCGAGGAGATCTGCATCACCAGTGCTACAGAGCTGGAGTTCTGGGTCAAGACGCCGGAGGACAAGGCGGACAGAGAACAGCTTTCCACTTCCCAGGAACTGAAGGAGCAGTACTGGAAGAGAACCTACGGACCGGTGAGAACGGCGCTGGAAAAGTCTCTGGAAATCATAGACCGTTACGGTGTCGGTGTGGAAATGGGGCACAAGGAGGTCGGCGGCGTCAAGTCGCAGATCACCAGCGCGGGATCCCACGAACACATCATGGAACAGCTGGAAATCGACTGGAAGTATGCCGACGCCATGCAGGCAGCGGACAATGAGAAGCAGGTGAAATACATTGTCAGAGATGTATTTAACCAGTTTGGCCTCCATACCACCTTCATGGCCAAGCCGATCGAAGGCGTAGCAGGAAGCGGCGAGCATACCCACCTGGGTGTGGCAGCCCGTCTGAAGAGCGGAAAGATGGTCAACCTGTTCTCGGCGAAGAACACAGAGAAAGATTATCTGAGCCCTCTGGGACTGGGCGGTCTCATGGGCATCCTGAAGAACTACGAGGCAATCAACCCGTTTGTAAGCTCCACCACCGACTCGCTGAACCGGCTGAAGCCGGGTTATGAAGCGCCGGTATGTATCGTAACTTCGCTGGGAAAGAGCGTCACGGAAGCGTCCAGAAACAGAACCATCCTGGTGGGTCTGATCCGGGATGCCAAGAACCCGATGGCTACACGGTTCGAGCTGCGTGCGCCGAATCCGAAGAGCAACACCTATCTGATTCTGGCAACCTGCTATATGGCCATGCTGGATGGTATCCGTCAGGCACTGACGCAGGAAAAGACACCGGCAGATCTGGAAAAGTCCATCTCCAAGAAATACGGAGAAGAGGATTTCTATCTGGAAACAGAGAGAGAATACCGGAGCGAGCACAACGTGTTTGAGGACTACACCGAAGAAGAAAGAGAAAAGCTGTTCGGTGTGGCGCCTGCCACCGTATGGGAGAACCTGCAGGGTCTCCGGAACAATCCGGAAAAGGTGAAGGCAATCCAGGGCGGTGTCATCAACGATCTGGCCATTGAATCGTTCTTCGAAGCGACGCTGAACCAGTGGAAGATGGAACTGCATAACCGGGATATTCCAAACTACATGGATATTGTCCGGGAATGCGTCAAGCTCCATAAGGAAGATGCTACGGACTATGATGTGGTCAACTGGACCAGAGTCAACGACCTGCGGTTCTATATCGGTAAAGATACCATGTCCGAAAAATGTCTGCTGACACGAGCCAAAGAAGCCCTTGACCGGGGCGACTATGCTCTGGCATCGGACCTTCAGGTTGAACTTCAGCAGAAGATCAGCCAGCTGATTGAATATTACCTGGTGTATAAAAAGAACCTGTTCTAATACATATATGAACCAAGAAGAAGAGAGGGAAAAACAATGTTAGACATTAAGCGAATCAGAGAAGACTACGAAGGCGTGAAGGCTGCCGTAGAGAGAAGATGCAAAGGCGACTTCGGTATCGAAAACGTGGTGAAATTCGATGAGAGAAGAAGAGAGATCCTGGCCGAAGTAGAGCAGATGAAAAACAAACAGAATACCGTGTCCAAGGAAATTCCGAAGCTGAAAAAGGCCGGAGAGGATACCACGGCCATCATGGCAGAAATGAAGGAATTATCCGCGAAGATTAAGGAAATGGATACAGAACTTGCCGAAGTAGAAGCAGGCCTTCGTGAGGCACTGCTGAACGTGCCGAACACGCCGAACCCTGAAGTGCAGATCGGCGAAGACGACAGCGCCAACGTGGAAATGAGAAAGTTCATGGAACCGACCACCTTCGATTTCGAAGCAAAGGCACACTGGGATGTGGGAACCGACCTGAACATTCTGGATTTCGAACGGGCAGCGAAGATCTCCGGTGCCAGATTCACCGTATATAAGGGACTGGGCGCTCGTCTGGAAAGAGCCGTTATCAACTTCATGCTGGATCTGCACACGGTAGACCAGGATTATGTGGAAATCCTGCCGCCGTTCATGGTAAACCGGGCTGCAATGACCGGTACCGGCCAGCTGCCGAAGTTTGAAGAGGATATGTTCTATGTACCGCAGAAAGACTTCTTCCTGATCCCGACCGCAGAAGTTCCTGTTACCAATCTGCGCGCACAGGAAATCATGGACGAGGCAGAACTGCCGGTATATTACACCGCATACACCCCTTGCTTCCGTGCTGAAGCAGGTTCCGCAGGCCGCGACACCAGAGGTCTGATCCGTCAGCATCAGTTCAATAAAGTCGAGCTGGTGAAGTTCGTGAAGCCGGAAGGATCCTACGACGAACTGGAAAAGCTGACCAACGATGCGGAAGAAGTGCTGAAGAGACTGGGACTGCCGTACAGAGTGGTAAGACTGTCCACCGGCGACCTGGGCTTCTCCTCCGCCATGACCTACGACATCGAAGTCTGGATGCCAAGCTACGGAAGATATGTTGAAATTTCTTCCTGCTCCAACTTCGAAGACTATCAGGCACGCCGCGCCAATATCCGGTTCCGTCCGGCAGAAGGCGGAAAGCCGGAATTCGTTCACACATTAAACGGTTCCGGTTTGGCAGTGGGCAGAACCGTAGCCGCCATCCTGGAGAACTACCAGCAGGCAGACGGCAGTGTTGTGGTTCCGGAAGCCCTGCGCAAATACATGGGCGGCCTGGAAGTGATCACCAAGCAGGATCTGAAATAAGATAGAAAGGAATCGCGAAATGATATTCTTTACACCGATGATGAGTATCCTGGCGATTTATGTGCTGGCAGCTGTGCTGCCAGCATTTTTCCTCTTACGGTATATTTACCGTCAGGATACCATTGAAAAAGAGCCCGGATATCTGCTCTGGCAGCTTCTGCTGGGCGGCGTGCTGGCGGCTCTCGCCTCCATTGTGCTTGAAACTCTGGGTTCTGCCATACTGAACAACACCGTGGATCCGAACGATCCGAAATACTATATCATCATGGCCTTCCTGGTGGTGGCTGTGGTAGAAGAGGGCACCAAGCTGTTTTTCCTGAAGCGCAGGTCCTGGCAGGATCCCAACTTCAACTATATGTTCGACGGACTGGTTTACTCTGTCTTCGTGTCTCTGGGCTTCGCCGCATTTGAGAACATCAAGTACGTTTTCAATTACGGGCTGTCTGTGGCTGTGCCCCGGGCGCTTTTGGCAATTCCGGGTCACATGGGCTTCGCCGTGTTTATGGGTATCTTTTATGGCAGGGCGAAACTGGCAGAAAGCCGGGGAAATGATTTCGGCGCAAAATCCAATCTGCTGGCAGGTTATCTTTCTGCGGTATTTCTCCACGGGTTTTACGATTCCTGCTGCATGATCGGCACACGTCTGTCCACTGCCATCTTCGTGGGCTTCGTGGTGCTGATGTACATCGTGGTCTTCCGCCTGATTAAGAAAGCATCCTGGGAAGACAGGCCGATATAAGCGGGGCAGGTCATTTCTTCTGAACCAGAACTGCTCCTGCAATGAGGCAGATGACGCCGAAGATTCTGGCCGGTCCCGGCAGATGTACGGGATTTCCCAGAAAGCCGATGGCATCTGCGATGACCGAACCCACCAGCTGGCCTGCAACCAGCATACTGAAATAGGCTGTAAAGCCTATTTTTTTTGGAATCACGATGGAACCGATGACCAGCGCGGTGCCGATCAGGCCGCCGATATACATCCATGGACGGGTCTGGCCCAGGGCAGAGAGAGCGGGAATGGTATAAATTCCAAGCCAGTGGGCGGCGAAAAGCATGAGAAACAGCAGAAGCAGGCCGCCGCCGAAGCTGGCTGCCGAAGCAAAGATAGGATTGGCAGTCATGGAACGGAGACGCCCGTTGACTGCAGATTGTATGATGACGGTGACGCCGGTCAGAAAGCTGACCAGACCGAGCAGTATGTCCATAGAAAACCTCCGGGAATGTAGATTTTGCGAAGTAAATTATGTATTCTGAATGATGAACGCGCCTGCGATAAGAAGAAGTATGCCGCAAATCCGGCGCCCGCCGATTTGAGTGCGGTGGCCGGGTGGAAGATTCAGCTGATCCACCATGGCAGAAAACAGCAGCTGACCGGTCACCAGCATGCTGAAAAACGCACCGAAGCCGATGGCTGCAGGAAGCAGTACGCCTGCCATGACATAGATGACGCCAAGAGGCCCGCCGGTCCACATCCACCACTGGGTATGGTGGAGCCGTCTGTGGGAAGGAAGCCTGTAGATTCCGGCTTTGCGGGTGATCAGAAGAAGGAGCAGCAGCGATGCGGTTCCCACGGCGAAATTGACCGTGGAGGCAAACACGGGGTTGCCTGTGATCATCCGGATCTGTCCGTTGACGCCGGACTGCACGTTCATAAAGATGCCGATGGTGAATGCCACCAGCGCATAGATCAGTTTCATGTTGTATCCTCGTTTCTGAGCGGATTCTGTGCGCTCCTTGTCTATCCTACACCCGGAAAGGAAAAGACGCAAGGGGCATGGACAGAAAAAATCCAAGCTCTGCCGCATTGAACAGCAGAGCTTGGATTTTTTGTATGGTATGAGGTGTGAATTGCGATTGAAAGCTCCTATACTTCGCCGGCACGGTGGCAGGCAACGAATCTGCCTGGGCGCACTTCGCGCATTTCCGGTGCTTCCTGTGCACAGTGCTCCGTCGCATACGGACATCTGGTACGGAAATAGCATCCGCTCGGCGGATTGACCGGACTTGGGATTTCGCCGGTGAGCATATCCTTGGACTTTTTCTTCCGCTTCGGATCCGGAACAGGAACCGCATCCAGAAGGAATCTGGTATACGGATGAATCGGATCCGCGTAGATTTCTCTGGTGATTCCCAGTTCGCAGACCTTGCCCAGGAACATGACGCATACCCGGTCAGACAGGTAGCGAACTACCGAAAGGTCATGGGAAATGAAGATGTAGGTCAGATTCCGTTCGGCCTGCAGGTCGCCCAGCAGGTTCAGAATCTGAGACTGTATGGAGCGGATATTTCCAAACCCTTTCACAGAGACAGCAATCTCGTCTGTCTCCGCACTGTTTATGAATTGTTAAAAAATAAATGCAATTTTTAAGCCAGAAAAGCAGTCATCCCGTAAACGCCTGATTTCCAACAGAAGAGAGGAACACATCTTTTCTGCACGTGTAAAAGTAAAAAAGATGAAAAAAGATGAAAACGGACGATTCACATAATATTAACCTGTTTTTCACTGAAACGACACAAAATGTGCGAGGAAGGGAATCGATGCATTTCACAGAAAGAGGATAAAAAACAGGAAAGGGGAACATACCAGCCATGTTTTATTTTAAAGCAAACCCGCATTTTCGCTCATGTAAAAAAAGAAAAGAAGACAGAAAATGAAAACCATACCCAAAGCTGACCCTCCGGTGGCCTCTGTTTCTTTGCCCCAAGTCCAAAAAATCGTCCGAAATTACGGATTTTGCCGGTCGTTGCACGCAGGCAAATTTTATGCTATACTGTCTGTATCTGATATTGCGAAAGCGGCGGGAAGGGGTGCGTTTCAAGTGTCAACAGACAGAATCAGGGAAAAACACGGCCTGGCCTCCCTCATCGGAGACCGGGCTTTTTATAGAAAAGTCATGATTATCGTGATGCCGATCATCGTGCAGAATGCCATCACCAATTTCGTGGGTATGCTGGATAATATCATGGTGGGACAGGTGGGAACCGAACCCATGTCCGGCGTGGCCATCACCAATCAGCTCATGTTTGTATTCAATATCTGCGTATTCGGTATCGTGGCGGGAGCAGGCATCCTGGGAGCCCAGTTCTACGGCAGCGGGAATTACGATGGGATGCGTCATACCTTCCGATTCAAGCTGGCAGTGGGCTGCGGCCTGACAGCAGCGTTTCTGGTGGTCTTTACATTCTGGGGCGACAATCTGATCCAGGCATTTCTCCACGAAGGGAGCGGGGAAGGCGACCTGGAAATGACACTGGAATTCGGCAGAGACTATCTGCACGTCATGATGGTGGGACTGCTGCCCTTTGCCCTGGTGCAGGCATATGCAGGCACATTGCGGGAAAGTGGACAGACCGTAGTGCCTATGACGGCAGGCATCGTGGCGGTACTTGTAAATCTTGTCTTCAATTATATATTGATTTTCGGGAAATTCGGTGCACCGGCGCTGGGTGTGGTGGGCGCTGCCATCGCTACCGTTCTTTCACGTTTCGTGGAGCTGGCCATCGTGATCATCTGGACACACAGCCATTCGGAACAAAATCCGTTCGCTGCAGGGCTTTATCGCGGCTTTCGGATCCCTGCTGCCCTGGCAGTAAAGATTCTGAAGGTGGGCACGCCGCTGTTTCTCAACGAAGTGCTCTGGTCGGTGGGCATGGCTCTGCTGGCTCAATGTTACTCTCTCCGGGGGCTGGAGGTGGTGGCTGCCATCAATATCGCCAACACTATCTGCAACTTGTTTAATGTAGTCTTCATGTCCATGGGAAATGCAGTGGGCATCATCATCGGACAGCTGCTGGGGGCAGGCAAACTGGAGCAGGCGAAACGGGAAGACGGACAGCTGATTGCATTCTCGGTTTTCTGTTGCATGATTTCCGGTCTGGTCCTTTTTTCCATCGCAGGCCTGTTCCCGCTGATCTATAACACCACGGCGGATGTGCAGCTGCTGGCGACCCGGTTCATACAGATCTGCGGCCTGTGTATGCCGATCTTCGGTTTCGTCAATGCGGCATATTTCACGCTGCGGGCCGGCGGTAAGACCGTGATCACATTCTTCTTTGACAGCGCGTTCATGTGGGTGGCAACCATTCCTGTGGTGTTTGCACTGAGCCGGTATACGGGCATGGGGATTGTATGGATCTACCTGATTTGCCAGCTGACGGATCTGATTAAATGTGTGATCGGATTCGTGCTGGTGCGGAAAGGCGTCTGGATTCAGAACATGGCACTGGAAGAAAAAAGCGTCTGACCAAATTGTGAATCAGGACGACGGATTTTGAAAAGAATTGTGTATAATGAACAAAAAAACAACATTTTTGCAGAAAAACAAAAAATCTTATCGTAATATTTTGACGGAATCTTAACAAAGTAGTATAATGCAGATGTTGGGCAAATTCCGGACGAAAGAAAGGAATAAAGAACTATGGGTTCAAATAGGAGTAAGCTGACAGCAAGATTCCTGGTTCCGTCCATCGTCGGCATCATTCTGTTCATGATTCCGGTGAAGTACAACGGTGACTGGACCATTACTGTCAAAATCATTGCAGACATCATCGGCGGTGCATTGGGTAGTGTGCTGCCGCTGCTATGCGTCATTATCGTAACAATTTCTGCGGTGATGTCCCTCATCTCACTGGGAAAGCCAAAATTTATCACAGAACATCCGATTCTGAAG
This sequence comes from Anaerovoracaceae bacterium, assembly GCA_051883035.1. GTDB lineage: Bacteria > Bacillota > Clostridia > Peptostreptococcales > Anaerovoracaceae > RGIG7179. The sequence continues at coordinate 8,041 of JBJESY010000294.1, forward strand.
GATACCTTCTGCACCTCTCCGATTTGGGTTGCAGTCCGGGTACTGGGTGCCATCTTTATCTGGCTGACGTACCTGGGTGTTGCAGCCGGGGATGAAGATACAGGTATCATTCACATGATCACCGAAGGCGGAGCCGGCGGTTTCGTGCTGGGCGATCTGCTGACGGTGCTGGTTATCATCTTCGTGATTGCTGCGCTGCTGCTGCCGCTGCTGCTGGACTTCGGTCTGCTGGAGTTTGTGGGCGCGCTGCTGACGAAGATCATGCGTCCGCTGTTTAAGATTCCGGGCCGTGCTGCAGTAGACTGCTTTACATCCTGGATCGGCGACGGCACGCTGGGGGTTATGCTGACCTGCAACCAGTATGAGGGTGGATACTATTCTGCAAGAGAGGCTTCCGTCATTGCGACGACCTTCTCTGCCGTATCCATTACCTTCAGTATCGTGGTGCTGGCTCAGGTTGACCTGATGCAGTACTTCGGCGTATACTATCTGATGATCTGCCTGGTAGGCGTAGCCTGTGCCATTATCGTGCCGCGTATCCCGCCTCTGTCCAGAAAGCCGGATACCTATGTGGTAGAAGGAAAGGCAATGCCGGAAACCATCCCATCGCAGTACAAGAACTCTTTCGAGTACGGCATGGATCTGGCACTGAAGAAGGCTGCTGAATTCAAGGGCATCGGACAGTTCCTGGAAAATGGTGTGAAGAATGCGGTAGGCATGTGGTTTGGCGTTCTGCCGACGGTTATGGCCATCGGTACGCTGGCACTGGTACTGGCCAACAACACACCGATCTTCGAGATTCTGGGCAAACCGTTCCTGCCGCTGCTGGAACTGCTGCAGGTTCCGGAGGCTGCGGAAGCGTCCAAGACCATGATCGTAGGTTTCACTGACATGTTTACGCCATCCATCATTGCGGCAGAAGGCATTGCCAGCGAAATGACCCGCTTCATTGTGGCATCCGTTTCTGTAACCCAGCTGATCTACCTGTCTGAAGTAGGCGGTCTGATTCTGGGCTCCAAACTGCCGGTGAAGCTGTGGGAACTCTTCGTGCTCTTCCTGGAGAGAACGATCATCAGCTTAATCATCATCTGCCCGCTGGCACATCTGATTTTTTAACATATAATATATAGTAATAGTACATAATATAGTATGTAGTATGATAGCGGTCCGAAATTACCCAATAGGAATGAAAAATAATACCGTCTTTTGCTAACTGCAAGGGACGGTATTTTTGGTACCAGAAAACCCCCGGTTATACCGGGGGTTCAGAAAAAGCTTTAGCGTTCCATAGAAAAATAAACTCCTTAGAGTATAATTAACTTGTGGTCTGGCAACTACAGTTAATTAACCGAAAGGAGTTCATATCATGAGAACTGATAACAATAATAGTTTAGCACATACAACCTGGAATTGTAAGTACCATATTGTGTTTGCACCAAAGTATCGCAGAAAAGTATTTTATCAAGAAAACCGTGTGGAGGTTGGTAAAATATTGAGAATGTTATGCAATTGGAAGGGTGTGACGATAATTCAAGCGGAAGTGTGTCCTGATCATATCCACATGCTGGTTGAGATTCCTCCGAAAATGAGTGTTTCAAGTTTTGTAGGTTTTCTGAAAGGAAAAAGCAGCATCATACTTCATCAACGCCATGGGAACTGGAAATATAAATATGGAAATCGGAGCTTCTGGTGCCGGGGGTACTATGTAGATACAGCTGGTAAAAATGCAAAGAAAATTGCAGAATACATTGAAAACAAGCTGAAAGAAGACATGCTTGAGGATCAGATCACCATGAAGGAATACATTGACCCGTTCACGGGTGGCAAGGAGTCAGTTGCAAAAGACGGGTCGAAACGTACATCGAAGTGAAAATGATTACAGGTAAAAAGAAGTAAAGCGATGTTGCCAGACCACATTTACGCCTTAAGGCGTTGCTGGTAACAGAGGGCTTTGCCCGTCATAAGAAAAACCACCGGCTAAGCCGGTGGATGTTTATTATACGGGAACCGGATATTTATTGATCATAATGAATTGTTGAATTTTCAATAATTTCTGAATGCGCCCCATGACAGGGACCGGTTGGCACGGTAATTGCTGTATAATGGTGCATAAAAACAGAAAAGAATTTACTTCCGGAGAAATCCGGAGAGGAACATGGGCATCATGACGGACGCATACTGGCAGAGAGAATAATTGCCTCCGACGATGCACCAGTCATACATAAGGC
>JBJESY010000295.1:0-1984 GCA_051883035.1 Anaerovoracaceae bacterium
GAAACGCCCTGCAGTCCGGAAATGGTCCGGCTACCGCAGAAGCGCAGCTGGAAGTGGTAAGAAAGACCTGCGAGCATATCGCTGAAATCAGCGAAAGAGGTTATGAAGTTGCAGTGGTTCACGGAAACGGCCCACAGGTAGGAAGAATCCTGCTGGCATCCGAAACCGCCAAGGAAGTAACACCGGCTATGCCGTTTGACGTATGCGGCGCTATGTCTCAGGGATATATCGGTTATCACCTGCAGCAGGCTCTGAAATATGCGCTGAACAAGAGAAATAAGAATACCCCGGTTGTTACCCTGGCTACCCAGATGGTAGTAGAAGCAGCTGACCCTGCATTCCAGAACCCGACCAAGCCGATTGGTCCGTTCTACAGCGAAGAAGAAGCCAAGCAGCTGGCTGCTGACAAGGGTTACACCATGAAGGAAGATGCCGGAAGAGGCTGGAGAAGAGTCGTTCCTTCCCCGCTGCCAAGAAAGATCGTTGAAATCGATGCTGTAAAGAGACTGTGGGATTCCACCATCGTCATCACCTGCGGAGGCGGCGGCATTCCTGTTATGGAAAATGCAGACGGTACGCTGGAAGGTGTTGCAGCTGTTATCGATAAGGACTTCGCAGCAGAACTGCTGGCAGAGCAGGTAGAAGCCGATGCACTGATGATCCTGACCGAAGTAGAAAAGGTTGCGATCAACTTCAACAAGCCAAACCAGGAAAACCTGTCTTCCCTGAACCTGGCAGACGCAGCAAAATACTGCGAAGAAGGCCAGTTCGCACCGGGAAGCATGCTGCCGAAGGTACAGGCTGCCATGAAGTTCGTTAGAGCAAATCCGAACAAGAAGGCAATCATCACCTCTCTGGACAAGGCCATCGACGCCCTGGAAGGAAGAACCGGTACGGTTATCACCTTTGCGTAAGCAAATTCTATAGATTGTATCCTTTTATTATGGGACTCATGCTGACATGGGTCCCATTTCCTGTTTTTTGGCGAAGCGCAAGATTCTGACGGAGGAAACCAAAGGAATGCTTGCAGCAGGAAGCCGTGAAATGGTACAATAAAAAAGAAATAAAAAACAAGAGCGGAGAGATTATTATAATGAAAGAAAACGAGAAGACGGAAAAAGAACCGTACTGCTGGATCGTCGGTGCAGCACCATGCAGCGGGCTGACGGATGAAGGCTTCACGCCGAAAGAAGGCGATTATATCATAGCAGCCGACGGAGGCTTGCGATATCTGGAAACGGCCGGAGTGCGGCCCGACATGATCGTTGGGGACTTCGATACCCTGGGCTTCGAGCCTGCCCATGACAATGTGGTGCGCCTTCAGGTGATGAAGGACTGGACGGACACCTTTGTGGCAATGGAAAAGGGGGAAGAGCTTGGGTACAGGAACTTCGTTTTCCACGGCTGTCTGGGGGGTAAGCTGGAGCACACCATCGCCAACCTGCAGCATCTGGTCTGGCTGGCCCGCCGCGGCATGACAGGATGGATGACCGACGGAAGGGTATGGGTTACGGCGATCTGCGGTGATGGCGCAAAATCCGGGCGTCTGGCTCTTCCTGCCCGTGACCGGGGCATGATTTCCGTCTTTTGCATGGGGGATACGGCCCAGAGCGTGACGCTGAAAGGGCTGAAATACACCCTGGACGATGCCGAGCTGACCGGATCCTTCCCCCTGGGTGTAAGTAATGAGTTTATCGGAGAGACGGCGGTAATCGAAGTGAAGAAGGGATGCCTGCTGGTGGTGGTATCCCGCCATGCGGACTAAAGTAAACGGAAAGAGGGTCACTTCGCCGGACATTCCGACAGTGGAATGCCGACAGAGTGCCCTCTTTTGTTACGCTATTTTTTACGATTCACACCAGCTTCTGCAGCAACCAGACCTGAAAGAGCCAGCAGGGCGATGACGTTCGGCTCCACCATCAGCTGATTAAACATGTCGGTCAGTTCCCATACCAGCGTGTTGGAAAGGATGGCACCCAGAAAC
>JBJESY010000296.1:0-1956 GCA_051883035.1 Anaerovoracaceae bacterium
ACTATCAGTGCGGACGGAAATACAATCTGGCCGTTCTGCAGCCGGTGGATGAAAAAGGTGAATATACGGAAACGCCGTGGAAGGGCCACTTCGTGATGGAAGAAGGTCTTGATGTTGAAATCATCAAATACCTGGCAGAAGGCGACAAGATTTATAAGAAAGAAAAACTCGAGCATAACTATCCGCACTGCTGGAGATGCGATACGCCGCTGGTTTACTATGCGAAGCCTTCCTGGTACATTGAAATGTCCAAGCTGAAGGATCAGCTGGTTGCCAACAACAACACCGTAAACTGGTATCCGGATTTCGTCGGTGAAAAACGTTTCGGAAACTGGCTGGCTGATGTGAAGGACTGGGCAATTTCCCGTTCCAGATACTGGGGTACACCGATTCCAATCTGGAGATGTGAATGTGGTCATCTTCACTGCATCGGTTCCAGAAAAGAACTGGTGGAACTGGCAAATGAAGAGATCGACGAAAGTATTGAACTGCACAGACCGTATGTGGATGATGTGACCCTGACCTGCCCGGAATGCGGCAAGACAATGCACAGAATTCCGGAAGTCATGGACTGCTGGTTTGACTCCGGTTCCATGCCGTTTGCGCAGTGGCACTATCCGTTTGAGCATAAGGAAGATTTCGACCAGCTGTTCCCGGCTGACTTTATCTGTGAAGGCATCGACCAGACCAGAGGCTGGTTCTATTCTCTGATGGCGATTTCCACCATCGTAAAGGGCTGTGCACCATACAAGAACGTTCTGGTAAATGACCTGATTCTGGACAAAGAAGGAAAGAAGATGTCCAAGCATAAGGGCAATACGGTTTCTCCGTTTGAAATGCTTGACAAGTACGGTGCCGATGCGACAAGATGGTATCTGCTTTCCGTTTCTCCGGCATGGACGCCGACCAAGTTTGATGAAGAAGGTCTGAGCGATGTTGTCAGCAAGTTCTTCGGAACCCTGAGAAACGTATACAATTTCTTTGTTCTGTATGCAAACCAGGATGATCTGAATCCTGCTGAATTTGATGTTCCGTATGCAAATCGTCCGGAACTGGACAGATGGATTCTGTCCAAGTACAATCAGCTGATTGCAGACGTCACCGAATATATGGATTCCTATGACCATATGAAGACGGTTCGTGCCATCACGGATTTCGTAGCAGAGGATCTGTCCAACTGGTATATCCGCCGGGCAAGAAGACGGTTCTTTGCAGAGGAACTGACCGAAGATAAGAAGAGCGCCTATGCAACCACTTACGAAGTGCTGGTTGGCGTAGCGAAGCTGATCGCACCGATTGCGCCGTTTATCTCCGATGAGATCTATACCAACCTGACCGGTGAGGAAACCGTACATGTTGCATACTTCCCGAAGGCCAACATGGATCTGGTGGACAAGGGCGTCGAAGAAAGAATGGATCTGGTAAGAGCTCTGGTTACCCTGGGCCGCGGCACCAGAGAAAAAGAAAAGATCAAGGTAAGACAGCCTCTGAGCGAAGTGCTGGTTGACGGTAAGTACGAAGCGCTGATCAGCGACCTGACGCCGCTGATCATGGAAGAACTGAATGTAAAGAAAGTCGTTTTCGAAAACGATCTGGAAAAATATATGAACTTTACCCTGAAGCCGAACTTCAGAGCAGCCGGTCCTGTACTGGGCAGCAAGGTGAAGGCATTCGGCGGCGCCATGGCGAAAGTCAATGCAGCGGAATTCGTCGGAAAGATGGAAGCAGAGGGTAAGGTTGCCATCGACCTGGACGGCGAATCCTTCGAAGTGACGAAGGATCTGGTGGACATCCGCATCAGCGCCAAGGAAGGTTTCGCAGTGGCTATGGAAAACAACATCTTTACCATCCTGGATACCACGCTGACCGATGAACTGATCGATGAAGGTCTGGCCAGAGAGCTGATCTCCAAGGTGCAGCAGATGCGTAAGCAGAAAGACTTCGAAATGATGGATA
>JBJESY010000297.1:0-1943 GCA_051883035.1 Anaerovoracaceae bacterium
GGAGATTTTTGGGCTGTCAATTCTCGCAGGATTCATGTATAATGTACATGAGATAGTTTGGATTTTGCAAGGAGGAAATAGAACGTGAAATACATTCAGGTAGATATACATGTAAAACGGGAGGGCATCGAGCCGGTGGTCTCTGCACTGCTGGGCATCGGGATTACCGACACGGTGGTGGAGGATCCCGCCGACATCGATGATCTGCTGGAAAAAGAAAACGATTACGAGTGGGACTATATCGATGAAGAAGTGCTGAAGCTGCAGGAAGAGGAGCCGAAGGTGACCGTATTTCTGGAAGACGATGAAGATGGCAGGGAAAAACTCCGGTCCATCCATGTGGCGGTGGAAGCACTGAAGATTGAAGCAGAAGGCGGCTTCTTCGGGGAAAACGTGGATCTGGGTCCGCTTACCGTGGAATCTTCGGTGGAGGATGACAGCCTCTGGAAGGATAACTGGAAAGAGTATTTCAAGCCGAAGAAAGTGGGACGCCGCATTGTGGTGAAGCCGACCTGGTATGACTATGAGGCTGCCGGGGACGATCTGGTCATCGAGCTGGATCCGGGCATGGCCTTCGGAACCGGTACCCATGAGACCACCTCTCTGTGCCTGCGGCTGATGGAGGATTACCTGAAGTCCGGCGACAAGGTGCTGGATGTGGGCTGCGGTTCCGGGATTCTCTCCATTGCCGGCGCCCTTCTTGAAGCGTCTGAGGTGCTGGGCGTGGAGATCGATCCGGTGGCGGTGGATATCGCCCAGGAAAATATCGAGCTGAACGGCGTATCCGCTGTGGCCCGGGCACAGTACGGCGATCTGACCCGGGGCATCGATTTCCGGGCAGATATGGTCGTCGCTAATTTAATGGCGGACCTGGTGATGATGCTCAGTGCCGACGTGGCAAAACATTTGCTGCCGGGCGGTAAATATATTTCCTCAGGTATTCTGGTGGAAAAGCGGGATCTGGTGGCTCAGGCCATCCGGGACTGCGGTTTTGTGATCGATGAAATCCGAGAAGACGGCATGTGGTGCGCCATCGTAGCCAGCCTGCCGGAAGGCGGTGCATCGGACAACGGAGCAACGGGCACTGGTGCATCGGACACCGGAGCGGGAAAAGTGGAGGCATAACGATGAGCAGATTTTTCGTGGATCCGTCCGATGTGACGGAACGGTATATTTATCTCAGTGACCGGGGTGACCTGCATCACATGAAGAAGGTTCTTCGATTGTCCATCGGCGATGAGCTGGATGTATCAGACGGCACGGCCTGGGAGTACCATGTCCGGATCGATGCCCTGGACGAAGACGAGGCAAAGCTGCAGATTCTGGACAAGCAGAAATTCGCCCGGGAACCTCGTCTGCAGGTGACCCTCTTTCAGGGCATTCCCAAAGCCGGCAAGATGGAAGGCATCATCCAGAAGAGCGTGGAACTGGGCGTCCACGCCATCGTTCCGGTTTTCATGGAACGGACCGTGGTGGTGGACAAGGGCAACTTCGGCAAAAAACAGGATCGGTGGCAGAAAATCAGCGATGAAGCAGTGAAGCAGTGCAAACGGGGCATCATCCCGGAGGTAGGCAGCGCCGTGAAATTCAGCGGGATGCTGGACGTATTGCCAGACTACGATCTGATCCTGTTCCCCTACGAAAACGAAGAAAACCGGACCATCAAGGACTGTCTGCGCCAGATCACCCGCCGTGCGGAAGCTGCGGATGAGGCGCAGGCGGAAGCCGCAAACGGCGAGGCGGCTGGCGGCGTCCGCAGCGGCCTTCCGGAGACGGTGGCCATCATCATTGGCCCGGAGGGAGGCTTCAGCGAAAAAGAAGCCCGGCTGCTGGATGAAGCCGGCGCAGAGCGGGTCTCTCTGGGAAAAACGATTTTGCGGACAGAGACTGCAGGCCCTGCGGCGCTGGCCATGACCATGTACGAACTGGAGCTGTAGAAGGAG
>JBJESY010000298.1:0-1940 GCA_051883035.1 Anaerovoracaceae bacterium
ATGCTGGTCAATGCGCTGCAGAATTTCACCGTTCCGGTGGTGGAATCGTCCGCACAATAATCGACAATTATGCAAGAAATGGTGCCCGTTTCGGACACCATTTCTCCAATTTATCGCATATTTTCAGTTTTCAGTATTTACGTTTGCAGCGCTTCTTACCGCGCTTCTTCTCCCGCCACAGCCTTTACCGCAGCTGCCACCTGCTTCACCACTTCCGGGTTAAACGGATCCGGCAGCACATATTCCGGTGTCAGCTCCGCTTCCGGAATGATGCCTGCGATGGCTCTCGCCGCCGCTTCCTTCATCTCTTCCGTGATTTTCGGTGCTCTTGCATCCAGTGCGCCGCGGAAGATTCCAGGGAACGCAAGTACATTATTCACCTGGTTCGGGAAGTCAGAACGTCCGGTTCCCACCACGGCAGCGCCTGCAGCCTTCGCTTCGTCCGGCATGATTTCCGGCACCGGGTTGGACATGACGAAGACAATCGGATCTTTGGCCATGGAACGGATCATATCCTGGCTGACCACACCCGGTTTGGATACGCCGATGAGAATGTCGGCACCCTTCATGGCGTCTGCCAGACTGCCCGCCAGTTTCTCCTTATTGGTAATCTGTGCCATCTTCTGCTGCTCCGGATTATTGTACGGTGCACCGTCGTAGATGGTTCCCTTGCTGCCGCAGAGGATCACATCGCCGAATCCCATGCGGAGGATCATTTTCGCAATGGAAATGCCGGCAGAACCTGCGCCGCTGATGACGATCTTCAGATTTCCCAGTTCTCTTCCCGTTACCTTGCAGGCATTCAGCAGGCCGGCACAGGTGATGATGGCCGTACCGTGCTGGTCATCATGGAATACCGGAATGTCACATTTTTCGATGAGGGTTCGTTCAATCTCAAAGCAGCGCGGCGCACTGATATCTTCCAGATTGATTCCGCCGAAGCTCTTGGAGATGTTGTAAACTGTATCGATGATCACCTGGGGATCCTTGGAATTGATGCAGATTGGGACCGCATCGATACCTGCGAAGGCCTTAAACAGGGCACATTTTCCCTCCATCACCGGCATGCCGGCAGACGGACCGATATCGCCCAGTCCCAGCACTGCAGTACCGTCGGTAATGACGGCCACCAGATTTCCTTTACCAGTATACTTGTAGGCCAGACTTTCGTCTTTTGCAATTTCCAGGCATGGTTCTGCAACGCCTGGTGTATAGGCCACGGCCAGTTCTTCCCGGTTGGTCACAGGAGCCTTGCATTCGATGGAAAGCTTTCCCTGCCATTCTTCATGTTTTTTCAGTGCGTATTCTTTTTTATCCATGTTTCTTGTCCTCTTTTTTTATGGTTTTCTGCCGCAGATAATGACAGCTGCGGCCCAGTTTTCAGCCAGTCGGTTTCCAATCACACTCTGGCATTCTATTTCCCGGTGCCTCTTCCGCCCATATCGGCATCCTGCAGTGCTTCCCGCAGGGAATCTTTGGCGGCATCCACCTTATCCGCCACTTTATCCTGCAGCTCGTCGAAAAATTCCTGTGGCGTGACACCGAAGGCATCGTGAAGCTCTCCATACTTTCTCAGATGCTCACCCAACGGAACTTCCGACTGAAAGGGCAGCAGGAAACGGAGTCTTGCCAGCTTCTCCTCCCGCTCGGCAGCCCGTGCTTCGGCATTTTCGCGGATTTCCTGCTTCAGTTCCTCATAGCGGATCTGAATCTGGTTGTCAATGGCAAACCGGCGCACTCTGGCCACAATGCCCAGAGAAGACACCAGATCCACCAGAAACACACCATAAAACATCCCCACCACGAAGGAAAATGCCAGATTTTGTGCGAACCAGGTCAGGGCCTCCACCACCCGCGGATGGATCACGAAATAGTAAAATGCGCCCAGAAGTGCCCAGTAGAAGGAAAACTTCAGGCAGATGATACCCTGAATGTTGAAC
>JBJESY010000299.1:0-1920 GCA_051883035.1 Anaerovoracaceae bacterium
TTATTAAAACCCTGCGAGGGTTAATAATCACTTATAAAATTGTGGTTTTCAAATTTTCAGTTTACGAAAATCATCGTTTGGCGTCCTTTTTTGCATGCAGAGACAGCATTATTCCGCTTGATGCCATAGAAGCAGAGTTTTTAAGGTTGACATACATAGATTATCTAGGTATAATAAGACACAAGAAAGATACCTAGATTATCTATGCATCAAGGAGGGGTTTTTATGAAAATGGATAAAGGTCTGGTGGGCGGCAGCACCGTGCTTCTGGTGCTGACCCTGCTGGCAGAAAAGGACTGCTACGGTTACGAAATCATTAAGACTCTGGAGGAACGGTCCGACGCCACCTTCCAGTTCAAGGAAGGGTCGCTGTACCCGGTGCTCCACAAGCTGGAAAATGACGGCCTGGTTACAGCGTACCGGCAGAAAGCCGAATCCGGAAAGGAACGGAAGTACTATCATATCACGCCGGCAGGTCTGGAAGCGCTGGCCGATGAAACCGAGCAGTGGAATGTTTTCAGCAATGCGGTGAACAAGGTGATTTTGGGCAGTAAGCTGTCTCCGGTGTAGCGTATGGACAGAGAAAAGTGGATGGAAGAAGTTCTTCACCAGATTCGGTTCACCCCCGATCGCAAGAAGATCCGGCAGGAGCTCAGCGAACACATGGAGGACCGCATGGAGGAAGATGGCATGTCGGAAGCTCGCCTGCTGGAAGCCATGGGCGACCCGACAGAACTGGGCATTCAGCTGAACCGGCAGCATAAACCTTGGCTCGGATGGCTCTGGCTGGGCAGCTGGACAATCCTGTTCATTACGGTCCTTCTGACCGCAGGAATCCTGATCTTCGGATGGATGGATCAGCAGGCAGAAAAGAATCTGACCGGCAATACATCTCTGGACCTGGAAAAAACCTATGCAAGTATGTCTGAGTACTATGATCCGAAGTACAATCAGTCCGGAGATATTCTGTATAACTGGGAACCCGATTGGACTGTGACGATCGCAGATACGGACATCACCTTCCGAAATATAGCATATGACAAGTCTGACGGACGGCTGGTGGTGATTCTCACCAGCAGGGGCGCCTGCTCCATGACAAGCAGCATCCTGGAAATACACTGCAGCGAGGCAGAAGCAACCATGGCGGAACACCATACCGGTGTAGACGAAGATGGAAACCGTGTGGGAGTACATCTGATTACATATGAGAGATTCCCGCAGGATACCGAAACTGCAGAATTCCGTTATGACAAGTTCGGCGATGCCTTTGCTTTTACCATCGATCTTGCCACCGGGGAGGTGATTTCTTGAAAAAACTGAAACAATTTTTCCGAAGACACAAACGATCACGCAGACAGGCCGCTGTGCAAAATCTGTTCGCCGCATGTCTTCTTCTCGTCTTATGTTTCCTGTTGGCGAGGGGATATGCGGCAGACCATACCCCGGAGAAGGCAGTGGATGAATGGTGCCGGAATAACATGTTCGGCAATGGGGCAATCTGTGCAGTCAGAACCTACGAAACAGACGGCATACAGAAAAAAGACGCCGTTATCAGCAGACAGGCGGAGAACGGGCGCCGATATGAAGCCACGGTGTTTCTGCAGCGGGAAAATCTACTGAAATGGGAAGCCTGCGGCAGTGCCTGGTCCAGTGAGCCGAAGCCGGAGCAGTTGCCGACAGACGAAATGACAATCGTGAAGGGTGCGGATTTTGCGGAGCTGCCTTCAGGTGTGATTTCCGGCATGTTTACAGAGTTTGAACCGGCTTACGGCGCAGAAGCGCTGCGGGATTCGGTGCTGAAGGTAAGCGTGTATTTCAATGAAAAGCCGGTGAGCATGGCAGACGCAGAAATATATTTTGAAGTGGATCTGGACACCGGGGAAGTGCTGCGGGAAGAATACAAGCCGTTTGTCATAGACG
>JBJESY010000300.1:0-1918 GCA_051883035.1 Anaerovoracaceae bacterium
AGAGGATATTATTCCAGACGATGCTGAGCCAAATCCTTTTTCTTTTTTCCTTTAGCTTTATCATTGTTCTCCCGTTCTCAGCATTTCAGAATCAGATAAAAGGCATCTGCAATGAGCAGATGTCTTTTATTTATTAAAATTTTGAATATTGGATTGGTAAAATAATGCTTCTGCACCTGAACCGCCGGGCGAAAATATTTTGCGACACCCCCTTGACAGGGATGACATTTTACGGCATAATAGCAGACAACTGAACATTTCCCATGAAACCTTCGGAATCGAAATTCATTATCAGAAACCGGAGGCGGAGGAACTCTGGAGAATCCCGCTCAGGGCGGGTGCCGAAGGTGCAAGGTGTTTTGCGGCAGGTCAAGGAAGCCGGCAGGTGCCGAATCTCTCAGGCAAAAGGACAGAAGTACACAATCCGTATCGCGCGGACGGATCAGGATGCACACTGCCATGTTCTTCGGAGCTGTTGATTTTTATCAGCAGCTTTTTTGTTGTTCAAAATGAAAGAATAAGAAGAAACAGGAGACAAGTAGAAATGGAAACACTATTGAAGATTGTTCAGACGGTGAATCTTTATCTGTCTGACTACATACTGATTATTATGCTGGTGGGATGCGGCCTATACTTCACCCTGAAAACCCGGTTTGTACAGATTCGCTGCTTTGGAGAGGGCATGCGCCGTGTATTCGGAAATTTCAGCCTTCACGGAGGAAGTCATCATGGCGGAATGAGTTCCTTTCAGGCTCTGACCACTGCCATCGCAGCACAGGTCGGTACCGGCAATATCGTCGGTGCGTGCGGTGCAATCCTGGTCGGCGGGCCCGGCGCCATCTTCTGGATGTGGATCATCGCATTCTTTGGTATGGCGACTATCTACGCAGAAGCGGTTCTGGCACAGAAGACCCGTCAGGTAGATGCGGACGGCAACGTCCTCGGCGGTCCGGTCTGCTACATCCGTACTGCATTTCAGGGACCTTTCGGAAAATTTCTGGCTGGCTTCTTCTCCGTAGCCATCATTCTGGCCCTGGGATTCATGGGCACCATGGTGCAGTCCAATTCCATCAGCGAGGCTTGTCAGAATGCCTTCGGTATTCCGGCATGGATCATCGGGCTGGCAGTCTGTGCCTTCGCCTCCATTATCTTTATCGGAGGGGCAAGCCGGGTTGCTTCGGTCACGGAAAAGCTGGTTCCGATTATGGCGGTGCTCTATCTGATTGGCGGCCTGATCGTTCTGATTTCCCGTATCGAATATCTGCCGGAAACCCTGGGCATGATTTTCAAATATGCGTTCATGCCGGATGCCATCATCGGCGGCGGACTGGGCCATGCGTTGAAAACCGCTGTCAGTCAGGGTGTCAAACGCGGTCTGTTCTCCAATGAGGCCGGTATGGGTTCCACGCCGCACGCCCATGCCATGGCAAAAGTCGAAACGCCCCATGATCAGGGCGTCGTCGCCATGGTAGGTGTCTTCATGGATACTTTCGTTGTACTGACCATGACTGCGCTGATCGTCATCTCTACCCTGTATGCAGGAGACGGGATTCTGGCATCCGGTGCTGCGGATGGCGTGGAAAAAACCAATATGGCACAGCTGGCCTTTTCCATGATTTTCGGTGGAACTGCAGGAAGTGCTTTCGTCGCTGTATGTCTGCTGTTTTTCGCATTTTCCACCATTATCAGCTGGAATCTGTTCGGAAAAATCAATGTGGTGTATCTGTTTGGAAAGAAAGCTGCACTGCCGTATTCTGTCATCGCCATCGCTTTCATGTTTCTGGGTGCCGTTCTTTCCAACACGCTGGTATGGGAGCTGACCGACATGTTCAATCAGCTGATGGTCGTGCCGAACGTCATCGCTCTGCTGGCTCTTTCAGGTCTGGTTGCTGCAGAAGCTGGTGTGAATCGTAAAAAA
>JBJESY010000301.1:0-1908 GCA_051883035.1 Anaerovoracaceae bacterium
TCCTTATAATACCGCGGATTTGTGGCGGGTTACATGACAGTTGATGTTCACAGCGCAAGGCAGGCCTGCGATGTGGGTCGGCAGGGTCTCGATGTTCACGCCCAGTGCAGTGGTCTGGCCGCCGAAACCCTGTGGTCCGATGCCCAACGCATTGATTTTTTCCAGCATTTCTTTTTCCAGATCTGCGTAGAACGGATCCGCATTTCTTTCGTTCAGCGGACGCATCAGTGCTTTCTTGGCCAGATAAGCGGCCTTATCGAAGGTTCCGCCGATGCCGACGCCCACCACGATTGGAGGACATGGGTTCGGACCGGCATCTTCCACAACCTTCACAATGAAGTCCTTGACGCCCTGCAGGCCGTCGGACGGCTTCAGCATCTTGATCTGACTCATGTTTTCACTGCCGAAGCCCTTCGGTGCCACGGTAACTTTTACCTGATCGCCGGGCACCAGATCCAGATAGAGGACGGCCGGCGTATTGTCTCCCGTATTGACACGGTCGATGGGATCCTTCACGCAGGATTTCCTTAAATAGCCTTCGGTATAACCCTGACGCACACCTTCGTTGACAGCATCCTTCAGATCACCGTCAATGTGAACATCCTGGCCGATCTCCAGAAAAACGCAGGCCAGGCCGGTATCCTGGCAGATGGGAACATTATCCGCATCGGCGATATGGTAATTCTCTTCGATTTTATCCAGAATGGTCTGGGCGATCGGGAACGGTTCGCAGCCGTGACAGGTTTCGATGGCATCCTTCACGTCAGCCGGAAGATGGCAGTTGGCCTCGATGCAGAGGTCACGTACCGTTTTCGTAATGTCTGTTGCTTTGATTTCTCTCATTGTTATATAGCCTCCAAATTAAAATTCGATTCTGTTCAGGTCTCTGCTGCCGCGGTCCCAGCTCGGGCCCACCAGCCCGATGATGATGTATTTTTCTTTCATCGGATCGTGGAATACTTCCTTCAGCAGCCGGAAATTCTCGATCTCTCCGGTGGAACGAACATGGATCCGTGGTCCGGTGCACGGATGGATGGAAGTACCGATGGAAACGTGATCTTCGTCATAATAGGAAACAGGGATGTCCTGTTTGATCAGCTGCAGAACTTCCTCTTCCAGAGCTTTGATGTCGAAGTCCGGCTTTTCGTCAAATTCCAGACAAAATCCATGCTTTACATCACTGTGTCCGCACTGCTTCAGCAGTTCTTTCGGCAAGCAGTATTCCACCAGATCTTCTGCGGTATGGGCCATCTTTCGGTAGGTAATGGAACGGTGTACGATGGTTGCGATGTCCTCAGGAAGGGGGCCGAACATGGTAGGCCGGGTAATAATGACTTCCTCGCCGACACCGATGAGAAGCTGGGCGTTAACGTTCAGGAACGGGTAGAGCATTTCGAAGTGCTCCACGATGACGCGCCGGCCTTTTTTAATGGCAGTCTGTACCGCTTCTGCCAGCACATGCATCTGGGTGAAGGCAGATTCAAACCGCATATCCACATGATAAGTGTGGGGTGCATAGAAGCCCTCATCCTCATCCACACTGAGAAGGGGCAGAGGACGTACATTGACACCGCTGTCATCATTGCACAGTTCCAGTCCCGGGAACATGCCCTTTACCAGCATACTCTTGCCGGAGCCTGCTTCGCCGATGATGCCGATGAGCAGGTCAAAGGGGCTCAGGTACTGCTGCGCGATATCCATACCCAGCCGCAGCATACGTGCATTCCCGCGGGGAGCGAAAAAGATGCTGTACAGATGGTTGGGATTGGTGATATATTCTGAAGAATGATGCTGCATAACAAACCTGCTACTCAAAATATAGACAAAAGTGTCCATATCGAGATTATTACTGCTTCATCCTGTGTGCTTTTGAGAAGGCATGCCTTTCTCTACTCGCAGGTTCTATGC